>JANORJ010000232.1:0-8892 GCA_031415255.1 Chitinophagaceae bacterium
GGAAGAAAACAAACCCATCCACAATCAGAAAAATATAAAACCACTAGAAAATGAACCACCGTTGAACCATCCTTCAACTGATGAACCCATTTTATCATCTGAAATAATTCCCAAACTTGAACAACCCCGTACGACCGAACCATCCGGGCGGGCTTCAACCTTAGAAAATATGGAAGTACATCACCACGCCCACAACCCAGCAGCTCCTCATCACAAGAAAAACTGGAAGAGTTATTTCTGGGAATTTTTAATGTTGTTCCTCGCTGTGTTCTGTGGATTTTTAGCAGAGTATCAGTTGGAGCATAAGATTGAAAGAGACAGGGAGAAACAATTCATGCAAACAATGGCTGAAGATTTAAAATCCGATTCGGCGGCATTAAACAGATTAATCAGGTTAAGAAAGTCACGCATCAGGGAACTGGATACCTTGTTTCATCTTATTGCCACAGATGAATATTTAAACAATGGAAGAAAAGTATATGAACTTTACGAACTTCCCTTTTGGGATATTTATCGATTCTTCCCATCGGACAGAACTATGCAACAGCTAAAAAATGGTGGCAACCTGCGGCTGATACGTAAAAAAGATGTCTCCAATGCATTGATAAAATATGATATAACAGTACGGAACTATAAAGAATACGAACCAATTCAGGCAGAACTGGCAACACACATCAACCAGCGCCTTGAGAAACTACTGGACCCTTTAGTTATTGAAAAAGCAACCAGGGCATATGCGGAAAAGCAACTGGGTGCAGATACAATGGTCAGCAGGGCTGGTCGTATGGACTTGCCTTCAGAAATTACCATTTTAAAACTTGCAGATACAGATAAAAAGTTTTTATTAAAATATATAATCCAGGTAAAAACAATTTACCTGCAACTCATGAGAGATAATATGTTAGAAAGGAAACTGACTGAAGAAACACTGGCATTAGTGATTAAAGAATATAAGATTAAATAATAAATATGGAAGTACACCACCACTCACATCCTTCGACAAGCTCAGGACACCGAAAAAAATGGACCCATTATTTCTGGGAGTTTTTAATGCTATTCCTCGCTGTGTTCTGCGGATTTTTTGCAGAGTATCAACTGGAGCATAAAATTGAAAAAGAAAAAGAGAAACAGTTTATTGCATCATTGATTACCGATTTGCAGGATGATGTAAAAAACTTAGATACTACGATGGCTTTTGACCGCCAAAGAGTAGTAGAACTTGATACCTTAATTAATTTACTCAACACCCCTGAGCAGGCAAAACAAAATGGCGATGAGTTATACTATGTGGCAAGGATTGGCCCAAGGTCAAATCCTTTTGGAAACAACAGCAGAACCTTTGACCAGTTAAAATATTCAGGCGGCTTTCGTCTTATCAGAAATGCAGAGTCCTCCAATAAAATAATGGGTTATTATAACCAGTTTACAACCATTCGGTTGCTGGAAGATAACTATAACCATGAGTTTGACAATTATAAAAGGGTAGCTGCAAAAGTTTTGGATCCGGCTATATTAAGAAAACAAGAAGGTGCCGACGGAAAAATTCAGCTGGGAAATTATAATCCATCTCTTATGACCTATGATGGGGCAATGCTGAAAGAATTGGCATTTCATACGCTGCAAATGAATGGGTCAAGACGTTCAAAAATATTGATGCTGGAAAATCTGAAAAAGAAAGCTGAAGAATTAATGGCTTACTTAAAAAGTAACTATCATTTGTCCCAAGGGACTCCTTTGGAAAAATAAAAAATATTTCCAACTAAAAAAATATTATGGAAAATACATTAAACCAAAACTCAAAGAGAATTGAATCCATTGACATCATCCGTGGTATTGCTATGGTGATAATGGCGCTGGATCACACCAGAGATTATTTTCATATTGGTGCCAACCTCGATGATCCGTTGAATCTGGCTACCACCACACCAGTATTATTCTTTACCAGATGGATTACCCATTTTTGTGCACCCATCTTTGTTTTTTTGTCGGGCACTTCTATTTATTTACAGAGTTTACGCAAAACAAAAAAAGAACTCGGCATTTTTTTATTGAAGCGGGGCTTGTGGTTAATATTTGCAGAATGGGTGATTGTCACTTTTGGATGGACATTCAATCCTTTCTACAATTTGATTGCTTTCCAGGTTATCTGGGCCATTGGTATCAGTATGGTAATGCTGGGGTTGATGGTGCTAATCAGGCTTCCTTATAAAATTATATTTATACTCGGTATTATTATTGTCGCCGGACATAATTTGTTAGACATTCCCGAAGCGGCTCCGGGTTTTAATGCCAGCCTTACATGGGATCTGTTGCATCACGGCGTATTTAGTCAGTATGAATTTTCACCCAATCGTTTTGCCTTTTTGGTGTATCCTTTTCCCGCATGGACGGGTGTGATGATGCTTGGCTATTGTGCCGGAGCCTTATTCACTCCTGCATTTTCACAAGAACAACGCAGAAAAATATTGACCCGTATCGGATTGGGATTGATTATTTTTTTTATAGCCCTCCGTTTCTCCAATATATACGGCGACCCGGTTGATTGGAGTACACAGAAAAACGGTTTCTATACAATCCTTTCTTTTTTAAATGTAGATAAGTATCCCCCGTCTTTATTATACCTCTGCATCACCATTGGTCCGGCTTTATTACTCTTAGCTTATATGGAAAAAATTAAAAACAGCTTTACCAATACAATGGTTGTATTTGGCAGAACTGCTTTCTTTTACTATATCATTCATATTTATCTTATTCATTTAGTGGCGACCATTTGTTTTTTTGCCCGTGGCCATACGTTGGAAGATGCACAAAATGTAGGTAAGCAATTCCCCTTCTTATTCGTAGCCCCTGGTGAAGGGTATAACTTATGGGTGGTGTATGGGGTTTGGCTGGCAGTGGTTGTTGTATTGTATCCGCTATGTAAACGATATGATAAGTATAAAATAAGTAATAAAGAAAAATGGTGGCTGAGTTATTTGTAAAAAAATTTTTCATTAACTACAATAAAGAATTTAAACCACCATTATGCAGCCCTTACAAACAACTACTAAATATCGAATACAATCCATTGACTTGTTAAAAGGGTTGGTGATAGCTATAATGGCAATCGATCATGTAAGAGATTATTTTCATTATTCGTCTTATTTTTTTGACCCCACCGACCCTGCGCTAACTACCAGTTCAATATTTTTTACAAGGTTCATTACTAATTTTTGTGCGCCTGCATTCAGTTTTTTGGCAGGTCTTTCTGCGTTTATTGTTGGTAAAAGAAAAACAAAAACAGCATTATCCGGCTTCCTGCTCAAACGGGGGTTTTGGTTGGTTTTTGTAGAACTTGTAATAATGAATTTCGGCTGGTGTTTTGATATTACTTTTAGAACTGTTGGCTTTCAGGTAATTTGGATATTGGGTATCAGTATGATTTTTTTAGCCGGTCTGATACACCTTCCTAAAAAAGCAATTCTCATTTTTAGCTGTATATTGATTTTTGGACACAATCTTCTTGATAACATCCATTTCGACAATAGTATTTTATGGGCTTTTTTACATGAACGTAAGGCGTTTTTAGAAACACCAGACCATGTATTCAGGGTTGGTTATTCAATAATACCGTGGGTTGCTGTAATGTCGTTAGGATATTGTATTGGCTCCTATTACGACAAAACCTTTGACCCCATAAAACGCAGAAAACTATTTAATATCATTGGTATTTCAGCAATTGTACTTTTTATAATACTACGGGGCTTAAATATTTATGGAAATTTATTGCCTTGGAAAGATTATGGAAATTTAAAACAAAACATTTTTTCGTTTTTTAACCTTACCAAATACCCCCCCTCACTCTCCTTTTTATTGGTAACATTGGGTGGAGCTTTTTTATTTTTAGCAAATTCCGAAAAAATAAAAGGCAAAGTTGTCAACTTCTTTTGTGTGTTTGGCAGAGTACCCTTTTTCTTTTACATCATACATATTTATCTCATTCATTTTCTAGCCTTATTGACGGCTGAATTTACAGGCTTTGGTTGGCAAACAATGATTTTACCGGCATTGCCATTTAGAGTAGAAGCATTAAAAGGTTTTGGCTTTAATCTGATTGCAGTTTACCTGATTTGGTTTCTTATAATTTTTTTACTTTACCCGTTATGTAAAAAATTCGATAGCTATAAACAAGCTCACAAAGAAAAGTGGTGGTTGAGTTATTTGTAAAAGTCAATAGCATTATGCACTCAATATTTATCATTACCAAAATCTTCTATAATGGAATTTATCAACTCACTCCTTGCCATCAATCTCAATTATATTATTATTGGATTAATGGTGCTTTTTTATTCGCTTGAACAGTTGCTCAGTAATCAATTCAAGTTCACCAAAAGACCGCAACACCTGTTTCAAAACAGTTTATTCTTTGCTGTCTTTTTCCTCGTAGGCCTTCTCTGGGCTTCAGTTACTGTGTTTAGCGTTGAATGGTTCAACAATCAGCGGATTGGTCTTTTTTATCTTGTACAAGTACCAGTTTGGATAAAATTACTGCTGGGTGTTGCCCTATTCGATTTTGTGAGTTACTGGTTCCACCGCTTATCGCACAAGGTACCCTTGCTCTGGCGTTTCCATCGTGTGCACCATAGTGATACCACGATGGATGCATCCACTAATTTTCGTGGACACCCTATAGAGAGTTTTCTTTGGTTTGGTAGCAGTAATATTCTTGCGGCAGCCATCTTTGGTCTTGATTTACTTACACTTGGTTTCTATTTTTTTATTGGTACATTCTTCTTTTTCATCGAGCATGCCAATTTTCGTTTCCCAAAATGGCTCGATAAAAGTTTTGGTTTAGTGTTTACTACACCTAACCTGCACAAGGTGCATCATGAGCAGGACCAACATTACACCGATTCAAATTTCTCCGATATTTTTATTTTATGGGATCGCCTGTTCGGTACTTTTAAAAGTAAGCCGGTGGAGGATATAAAAGTCGGGTTGAAAGAATTTGACGACGAGAAAAAACAAACGTTTTGGTATTTGATGAAAAGTCCTTTCATCAATGTAAAACGAATAAACTCTGATGAACTAAACAAGATGGAAAAACAGAAATAATATGAAACAGAAAACCAATCTTTTTCTTATACTACTATGCTTGCAAGCTACTGTTCTTACTGCACAAGTGCAGGTAAGCAAAGAGCCACGGCACAACAATGCGTTAGAAACTAAATATGTCCGACTGCTAAACGTAAATATACCACCCGGCGATACCAGCTTGTTTCATATTCATTCAACACCCTCTGTGTTTCTGCATTTTACAAATACAGTTGTATGCTCACAAATAAAAGGGAAAGAATGGGTAACAGCTAAAAATACAGAAGGCTATGCCTGGTACAGGTCATTTATAAATGATACATTGGTGCATAGGGTGAGTAATTGTGACACGGTTCCTTTTCATGTTACTGATGTTGAGCTGCTTTCAGCCTACAAGCCAGCTAAAAAATTACAGCCCCTGCCATTCACTGTATTGTTTGAAAATGAAAAAGTATTCGCTTACCGGTTAACAGCAGGAGCATTCAATAACCAAATTATTAATGGCCGGGGGCCGATGATAGCACAACTGGTAGCAGGCAGTGATGTAAAAGTTCATAATAAAAAAGGCAAAGAATTTTCACAGTTAAACGCTGGAAAATATTTATACATAAAACCGGGTACCGCATTTTATTTTTCTGCAATGGAAGATGCAGCAATAAATATGGTGCTATTTGAGATTAAATAGCATTCGCCGCTTGATTGGATAAAAAAGTTTGTGAGGCAGAAGGCATGACGATTAACAAAGATGTATTTGCAACATATTTTAAAAGCTGCATTTCATTAAACCCCAAAAAATGAATTCAACAGAAACTGTTTCATCCAAAAAATTAAATGCACTACCTCCTTTGTCAGAGCATCCTGTTTTGCGTTATGCCACTTTTATTGTTTTGTATTTTTCTCAAGGTATTCCAGAAGGCATAACGATGTTCGCCATACCTGCATGGATGGCCATGAATGGTAAGAGTGCCGGAGAGATAGCTGGTTATAGTGCAGTAATAATGATTCCGTTCAGTCTTAAAATTTTATTAGCCCCTTTTATGGAACGGTTTACATTTTTGCCCATGGGGCGAAGAAAACCGTGGATGTTGTTTGGTCAGTTTGGTATTATGTGCAGCTTACTAGCATTATCCTTTGTGCCCGACCCGTTAAACAATGTAGCATTGCTTACCACTGTAGCAGTAAGTGTACACATTTTTATAATGTTCCAGGATATTGCTACTGATAGCTTAGTAATTGATATTGTGCCGCTTGAACAACAAGGTAAAGCGAACAGTTTAATGTGGGGCTCTAAAATTGTTGGTACTTCTTTATCGTTAGGATTGGGGAGTTGGCTTATTAATAACTATAGTTTTTCATTTGCCGTTTCATCAATGGCGATTTCAATTTTGTTTTTTATGGCGATACCCTTACTGGTAAGAGAAAGACGGGGTGAAAGATTATTGCCCTGGAGTGCCGGCGCCACTTCACCCGATGCAGCACTATTGGCAATGGATAGTTGGGGTAAACTTTTCAAATCTTTCAAACAAGTGCTATTGCTACGAAATATTTGGCTACTGGTTATCATCACTTTTATAATAATGGCAGCCATACACTACATGAGAACATTGCTTCCCATTTTTACCATTAAAAGTCTTGGTTGGGATAATGTTTTTTATTCAAAAACTTATTCTACTACTTATCTAATTGGAGGAATAATTGGAATGATAACAGGTGGTTTTATCATTTACCGGTTTGGTATCATTCGCATGTTACAGAGTATACTTTTAGTAACAAGCATACTTGTTGGCATTATGGCCATTTCTATTTCTAATTGGCAAAACAAATCGTTTGTTATCGCCTTTATTGCCTGCATCAACATATGTATTGTGCTGCTCAACATTGGTGTATTGGCATTAGCTATGCAAATGTGCTGGAAACGAATTTCGGCCATGCAGTTTACCTTTTGCATGACGGTTTTTAATGGCGCATTAGCAGCCGGTGCTGCATTTGTTGGATTGCTTCGTAACCATTTCGGGTGGCAAACAATTTTTGTTGTGTTTTCTTCCATTGTCATTTTGGCCATGCTGTTATTAAAATTTATGAAAGTGAAGAAGCATTTGGAGCAAGTGGAAGAGTTGGAGCAGAACTATTTGAAAAATAATGCAGGGAGGCTTTGAAGAACCGAAAACAAAATCAATTAGCTGCAAGAAGACAACATCGAACAATCATCACCAGAAACGGAAATTGGTATTTCGATATAAGAAAAGAGAGATAGAAAATAATTGTATTGCATTCAACAAAATTTATAAAAAAGAAAATAATGAAACCTATCCAAACAACACTCCTGTTTATCGCACTACTAAGTCTTTTTTCCTTTCAGCTTTTGGCACAAAAGAAAAACCAACCGGTTCAATTGGAGTCATTACTGGAGCAGTATTCAAAGGAATACTATGCTTTACATCCACTGGAAGCCACACAAGCAGGTATCAATGATTACAACAACCAAATTGAAATTACTATCAGCGAAGGATATATAAAAAAAGCAAAAGCACTCAATCAAAAATATCTCAACCAAATAGGCGCCATAAAAAAAACAGGCTTAACAGCATCTGAGTTATTAAGTATTGATGTGCTTACCTACAAACTGAAATCAGAAAATGAAAGACTAAATTATTCGTTGGGGTTTTACAGACCTGTTGACCAATTCGTATTTAGCTTCTCCACCCGTTTTGCTACGTTGGGTTCAGGAGCTGGTTTTGTTCCTTTTAATACCGAAAAAGATTACAGAGATTTTATTAGCCGCATGAAAGGTTTCCAGGTATGGGTGGACCAGGCCATTGCTAATATGAGAAAGGGTGTTGAGCAAAATAATACAAATCCAAAGGCTGCAATGGAAAAAGTGCCGCCACAATTAAAACCATTATTTGAAAGTGCCGTACAGGAGAATGTTTTTTATAAACCTTTACTAAAACTACCAAAAGACTTAGATAGTGTGGCAGCAATTCAATTAAAAAGAGATTACTCGGCAGCCATTGAAAACATTATAAAACCAGCGTATAAAAAATTGCATGATTATATTGTTACCGATTATATTCCAAAAGCAAGAAAAACATCGGGCTTATTAGATAATGATAAAGGAAAGAAAGAATATGAGTTGTGGTTAAAGTATTACACCACTACAAACATCACCGCCGAACAAATTTTCAATTTAGGACTTAGTGAAGTGGCCCGCATTCGCAAAGAAATGGAAACTGTAAAAACACAAGTTGGCTTTAAAGGCGATTTAAAATCCTTTTTTGAATATGTAAAAACCGACCCTAAATTTTTTCCGTTTAAAACTGAGGAGGAAGTACTGGATAGGTTCAGAAGTTTTCTTGATAAAATGTCACCACAACTAAACAGCCTTTTCAATTTAACACCTAAAGCAAAGTTTGAAGTAAGGGCTACTGAAAAGTTTCGGGCCGCCGGTGCAAATGCACAATACATGCACCCATCAAGAGATGGAAAAAGACCGGGTATTTTTTATGAAGTGATCCTTGACCCGGCTACATACAATTATTTTGCGATGGAAGATTTATTTATACACGAAGCTATTCCCGGGCATCACTATCAGGTAGCTATTCAACAGGAAGCCGATATTCCGGAATTTAGAAAAGTGTATTGGACAAGTGCTTTTGGGGAAGGATGGGCATTGTATGCCGAGAGTTTAGGCAGGGAATTAGGTTTGTTTACAGACCCCTATCAATATTTGGGCAGACTAAATGGTGAAATTGAACGAGCTGTTCGATTAGTGGTAGATGCAGGAATCCACTACAAAGGATGGAGCCGTGAAAAAGCTAT
>JANORJ010000233.1:0-1875 GCA_031415255.1 Chitinophagaceae bacterium
CTGGTAAATAAAAAAAAGAAATTAAAAAATGAACATCAAAAAAATAAAAACACTCGGCGAACTTAAAGCAAGCGGCTATCAACCAAGAAGCATTAAAGAAGAAGTACGGCAGAATTTAATTGCTAAGCTAAAAGGCAATGAACCAACTTTCTCCGGCATTGTTGGGTATGAAGACACGGTAATACCCGATGTGGAAAGAGCATTGCTTAGTAAACACAATATTTTATTTCTCGGATTGCGGGGACAAGCAAAAACAAGAATGGCGAGACAGATGATTGAACTGCTCGATGAATACATTCCTGTGGTAAGTGGTAGTGAAATAAGCGATGACCCATTGAAACCTGTCTCTAAATTTGCTACGGATTTAATTGCAGAGAAAGGTGATGCAACTCCAATTGAATGGATACATCGCAGCCAACGCTACGGTGAAAAATTAGCCACACCCGATGTAAGCGTAGCTGATTTGATTGGTGATATTGACCCCATAAAAGCAGCTAATTTAAAATTAAGTTTCGCTGATGAAAGGGTATTGCACTACGGTATCATTCCCAGAAGTAACAGAGGCATATTTGTAATTAATGAATTACCAGATTTACAGGCAAGAATACAAGTCGCCTTATTTAATATTTTGGAAGAAGGCGATGTGCAGATTCGTGGATTTAAGTTGCGGTTGCCATTGGATATTCTTTTTGTGTTTACAGCTAATCCGGAAGACTATACCAACCGTGGTTCAATCGTTACTCCATTAAAAGATAGAATTGAAAGTCAGATACTGACACACTATCCAAAAAGCTTAGAAAATGCGTTAGAAATAACGGAGCAAGAAGCTGAAATAAGTGATGAACAAAAAGCAAGAGTGAAAGTTAGTGACCTGATAAAACGTTTGATTGAACAAATTGCTTTTGAAGCAAGAGCCAGTGAATTTGTAGATAAGAAAAGTGGTGTGAGTGCAAGGCTAACTATTTCTGCATTTGAAAATGCTGTGAGTTCTGCCGAACGCAGAGCTATCATCAATAATGAAAAACATACTCAGGTTTGGATGAATGACCTAGTTGGTATTATTCCTTCTATTACCGGGAAAGTGGAACTGGTGTATGAAGGCGAACAGGAAGGGCCGTACCAGGTGGCGATGAATTTGGTGGACAAAGCAATTCGTACACAGTTTGTTCAGTATTTTCCCAATCCTGACCAGCTAAAGAAAAGAAGGAACACCGGCAAACCTTCGTTGGAAGAGAAAGCAGATGAAAATCCTTATCGTTCCATCACTCAATGGTTTGATAAAGGCAACAACCTGAATATTTCTTTCAATACATCAGACAAAGACAAAATTCTATTGCTGTATAAAGTAGATGGGCTGCATTCATTGGTGAAAAAATTATTCCCGCAATTAAATGAAGAACAGGCTGCATTGATGATGGAATTTGTATTACATGGGCTTTCTTCCTACTCCCTTATCAGCAAAAAAATATTTGAAAACAAAGTAGAGTTTAAAGACCTGATGGGTAGTATGATGAATTTTACGGAGAAAGATTTTGAGTTTGATGAGGAAGCATAAGTGATTTGGCAATTACTCAATTTGATAATTTGGAGATGAAGCTCAGATGATATTAACTTCTCTTTCGAGCATTACTCCAAATTTTTCTTTTACACTTTGTAAAATGGCTTCGCTGAGATTGTAAATTTCGTTACCATTGGCATTACCGTAATTTACCAATACCAAAGCTTGTTTGGCATGGCAACCTACATCGCCTTTTCTATAACCTTTCCAGCTCACAGTGTTCTGCGGACCGCATTGTTCAATCAGCCAACCGGCAGCAAGTTTGACATTACCTTTTGGCAATAGATAACCAACGATAGAAGGAAATTGAGCTTTCA
>JANORJ010000234.1:0-7478 GCA_031415255.1 Chitinophagaceae bacterium
ACTCGAAACTCGTAACTATAAACTCGAAACTTTCTTTACACTATCGCAAGAATGTCCGACTCTCTCATAATAAGATAATCTTCCCCTTCAATCTGGATTTCTGTTCCAGCATACTTACCATATAATACGGTGTTACCAGCTTTTACAGTTACCGGCTCATCTTTTTTACCGGGACCGGCTGCAATTACGATTCCACGTTGAGGTTTTTCCTTTGCAGTATCCGGGATGATAATGCCACCTGATGTTTTTTCTTCAGCAGCATCTGCTTTTACAATTACCCTGTCGTGAAGTGGGGTAACACTGACTTTCTTCGCCATAGTTGTATTGATTTTTTAGTTTTTTGAAATGATTGCCCTAATGAATTTGGGACAGCAAAGGTACAGGAAATACCATGCCTAAGGCAGACTATATGAAAAATTAGCAGGTAGCACACCTAATAAGGGCAGGCCTGATAAAGAATATGACCATTTTTGCAGACGATCTGTCAATTTTTCATTTTTCAAAAATGATTATTGAATGGACAAATGACAGACTAAAACCGTCAGGATTTTCAACATGATAAATAAAACAAGTTGTACCAGCACAACACGAAAGGATACCCCGTCTTGTTTTTAATTCATTACCTTCGCCGCTCTAAACAGAGTTCTTATACCAATGATTAGCAGAAGAAATATTCGGGTAAAAGTAATGCAGGCTCTTTACACCGTAACTACCCTGGAAACGGAAGTAAAACCCGGTGAGCCACAAAAAATTCTCCAGCAACATTTTGACCAGACCCGTGCCTTATTTGTTTACCTCATCTGGTTTTTGACCGAAGTAAGCCGCTACGCTGAAACAGATTCGCATAAAAAAGCCTCTAAACATTTACCAACTGCCAGCGACCTTAATGTAAATACCAAAATTGCTGGTAATGAACTGCTATGGAAAATGCTGGAAGACCCATTACTACAAGAACAGTTTGCCAAACTAAAGCCGGAGTTGACAACCGATAAAGAGCTGCTTCGTAAAATTTATTTTCAACTGGTAGAAACCCCGGAATATAAAACCTACGTTGCTAAAGAAGGCCGGGATAAAACAGAAGAAAAAAAAATCATCGAATTCATTCTAAACGATCTGCTGCTGGCAAACGAGGAATTTGTTGCGCATATTGAAGAAACTTTTTCCAACTGGGATGATGATGGTGAAATGCTGGTTCAATTACTAGTGGGCTACATTCAAAAACCCGGCAGCATCAATTTCAAACAGCTGATGAGTGCTGACAAAGAACAATTTGCCAAAAACCTTTTGCAAACAGTAATAGACAAAAGTGAACACTTGCAAAGCATCATAGTTCCAAAACTAAAAAACTGGGATCCCGAACGAATTGCCCTACTTGATATGGTGATGATGAAAATGGGAGTAGCAGAATTTCTTTATTTTGAAACCATTCCTCCCAAAGTAACTATCAACGAATACATAGACCTAGCCAAGGACTACAGCACATTGCAAAGCGGCCAGTTTGTAAATGGCATACTCGACAATATTCATAAAGAACTGGTGCAGGGGGGCAACATGCAGAAAGTGGAGTATAAAAAACAAGGTTAAAGTATATTTCACCACCAATTATGGATAGAAATGATGGTAAAGGTCAACTACCATTTTTCCGTTAACCATTTTTGCCCTTTTCTCTTTGGTTGCTTAGCTGTACATTTGCCCCCGTTCCAAAACAGGAATTAATCATTTAAAATCGGAAAAATGAAATATTTGTTTATTCTTTTCCTTGGTTCTGCCAGCATCATTTCTTGCAAAAGCAGTGACAAAAAAGGACCTATGAGCCAGGCAACAAAAGATAGCCTTTTGAAAGACAGTATTATAAAAAGCCAGGACGGATTTGCTCCTACACTTCCACCTCCTGATACCGCAAACTTTACCAGCATACAATGGCTTGACTCTACTTATCTGGATCTTGGCAAGCAAAAAGAAGGAAAGGAAATAGAAATAAGTTTCCGGTTTAAAAATACCGGCAGCAAAAATTTAGTTATAGAAAATGTAACTGCACAATGTGGCTGTACCATTCCGGAAAAACCGGAGAAAGCCTTTGCACCGGGCGAAGAAGGTGTTATCAAAGCAAAATTTAATGGTAGCGGACATGATGAAACTAGAAAACAGGTATATGTAAAAGCCAATACCAAACCATACGGAGCTGATACACTTACTTTCAGAACGCAATTAGTAAAATAATAAAAGGCTTATTAATCACGACAACATAAAACAGTAACAATGAAATCAACTATCTCTTATATCACTGCCAGTTTGGTGCTGGTATTTTTTTCTGCTTGTACTCCACCAGCCGGTGCGGATGGTAAAGCAAGCTCTGGCGGCATGGGCGGCACTATTCAGTTTATTTTTCTGGGTATGATGATACTGGTGTTCTGGATGTTCTTTATTCGTCCACAAGCTAAAAAAGCAAAAACCCAGAAATTATTTATTGAGAATATGGGTAAAGGTGATAAGGTTGTAACCATCGCTGGTATTCATGGTACAATCAATAAAGTAAATGAAGACGGGACTATTAACCTTGAAGTAAGCCCAGGCAGCTATCTAAAAATTGAAAAAAATTCTATCAGCATGGATTGGACAGCAGCATTGAACAGACCGGCTGTAACAGAAAAAAAATAATACATTAATAGCATATCCCAAATTCCGGTTGTAAGTTTATAACCGGGGTTTGGGATTTTAGTTTCCAGTATTTTAACCAATATGCAGCATGATAAAAATTGGTCTTACAGGTGGCATAGGCAGTGGTAAAACAACAGTAGCCAAAGTATTTGAAACACTCGGCATTCCTGTTTACTATGCAGATGACAAAGCTAAACACCTGATGAATACCGATTCATCGTTAAAAGCCTCCATTATTCAGCACTTCGGAAATGAGGCTTATAAAAATAATGAGCTAGACCGGAAATATCTTGCGGCAATTGTATTTAATAATAAAGAAAAATTAGAACTCCTCAACTCCCTCACCCACCCCATCACCATCCGAGATGCGGAAGAATGGATGAAAGAACAAACAACTCCATACATCATAAAAGAAGCTGCTTTATTATTTGAAAGTGGTGCGGCAGAAAAATTGGATTACATAATTGGTGTGTATGCACCTCAGCATATTCGGGTGAACAGGGTGATGCACCGTGACAAGCTTCCCTTAGAAGAAGTAATGAAACGCATCAGCCGCCAGATTGATGAAGAAATGAAAATGAAACTCTGCAATTTTGTTATTGTCAATAACGACAAGCAACTTGTAATACCACAAGTGCTGGAGCTACATAAAAAGTTTTCAGCTTAATTTATTTTATTTCAACTTAGCCAAAGCCACTTTAATTCGCTTCCACCCCTCTTCAATTTTTTCCATGCTGTTGGCAAACGAAAAACGTACACATTTAGGTTCTCCAAAAGCATCTCCCATTACAGACGAAACATGGGCTTTGTTAAGAAGATACATACACAAATCATTTGCATTCGCAATAACAGATTCTCCATCTGTCTTTCCATAATAAGCACTAACATCAGGAAAAATATAGAAGGCACCATCCGGTTCGCTGCAAATAACACCCGGAATATCTTTTACTATTTCAAGCACTCTTGCTCTTCTTCTTGTAAATTCTTTTGTCATTGCAAGTGAAGGACTAAGATCGGTAGTCAATGCAGTAACAGCCGCTTTTTGTGCAATTGAATTAGGGCCGCTGGTAAATTGTCCCTGTACTTTTTCACAAGCTTTAGCTACTTCTGCATTTGCTGCTATATAGCCTAATCTCCAGCCTGTCATGGCGAAACCTTTACTTAAACCATTTACAATAATAACACGGTCTTTTATTTCAGCAAATTGCGCAATACTTTCATGCTTGCCAACAAAATTGATGTACTCATAAATTTCATCTGACATAATATAAATGGCAGGATACTTTTTCAGTACTTCAACAAATGCTGCTAACTCTTCTTTACTATACACCGCTCCGCTCGGATTACAAGGAGAAGAAAATAAAAACAATTTTGTTTTGGAAGTAATGGCTGCTTCTAATTGCTGTGCAGTAATTTTAAAGCCTTGTTCGGTAGTGCTTTGTATTTCGACAACTTTGCCTCTGGCAATTTTTACCAGCTCACTATAAGTAACCCAGTAAGGCGTTGGAATAATTACTTCTTCATCATCATCTACGAGTGCAAGCATAACATTCGCCAGACTTTGTTTGGCACCTGTGGATGAAATAATATTCTCCGGTTTATAATCAAGGTTGTTATCTCTTTTTAATTTAGTACAAATAGCTTCCCGTAAATCTAAAAAACCCGGTACCGGTGTATAATGGCTCCAATTATCATTAATAGCTTTGATAGCAGCTTCTTTAATATGATCGGGTGTATCAAAATCAGGCTCTCCCAGGCTAAGGTCAATAATATCTATGCCCTGTGATCTAAGTTCACGACCCATCTTAGCCATTTTTAATGTTTCCGGCTCATTAAATCGCTGCAAAAAAGAAGATAACTGCATGTCAGTTTTTTATATATAAAAATTAATAATGATAGTAAATAAGCGTCGTTTTACTATATGCCCGAAGATAAAACATTAACCTATTCAATCAGTATAGTTTAGAAAATGTGGGATAAGTTTCTGTTTGTTTTTCCTAACTCTTGTTAGTTCGTATTCATAAATAATACGGCCCAGGTTTTTCATAAACGGAAAGCCCACTGTAGCATAATCATATTTGTCATCATTAAAAACACCATCGCTGTTGCAATAGATAACAGCACTTAACGTAAATTCAATATTGTTTTTATAATCAACCAAGTAAGCAGCATCAATCAAGAAGCCATACGCATCTCCTACTTTATTAAAAATGCGAATATTGGTTTCAGCTTTCCCAACTTCAGAACCATAAAATAAAAATTTGACATACGTATCCCAATATTCAGGGAAAGTATAAACCGGAGTAACAGATTCTTGTGGCATCATGGACATATAACGTCTCAGAAATTCATAATCATCTTTTGTAAGATTGAATTGCTGTTTTTTAGCCACTGCGTCGGGAAACATAATGCTTCTGACAATATTATGCAGGTCATTCAGTGGCATTTGATTTTTTTTAGAAAAATCAAACGGTTCGTTTACCAATTTTCCTCCCTGAATGTATCCCTTACCTAATTTTATATTTCTTGACAAATAAGTCAGTTTACTTTTCTCCGCCGGTTTTATATACAATACATTTCCTGCTGCATCTATAAATGTAACCGGGTTCGTATGCCGGTTTTGATCTTCCGTTAATGAAATATCTAACCGGTGAATTATCTGCACATCTTTATAGCCCATTTGGTGCAAACTGTTATTAATATACTCTTGTCCCAAAAATTCATACAGCCTGTTGAAGGCATCGTTATCACTTACCAATAATATTTTTTTAATGTAATGTGCAATGGTAGGCCGGCCATCTGCCGCAGATGGATCAATTATAATTTCAGTTTGACCATTACCATCTTCACCGGTAATCATGGTGGTGTTTCTGTCAAGACCCGCAATTTTTAATTCATTTACTTTTTGCAATGCAAGAATGGCAATAGGCAGCTTAACCGTAGATGCAGGGTAAAAATAATTACCCCCATTCAGATTAAATGTATGGTCAGTAAATTTTACTTTATCACTCTCTTTTTTATCCCTTTCTATCCGAGTATAAATTATTTGTATTCCAAGTTGTTCTTTTTTTGAAAGAATGTCCTTGAAAAGTTCAGGGTGTTTTGCCAATAAGCCGGTCAATAAAGTATCCGATAAACTATCGGGCCGAGGAAAAGTTGATTTATCCATTTGTTTTAAATTACTACAACCTGCTGTTGCCAAAAAAAATATCAACGCTGTAAAATAAGTGCCGGTTGGTTTCATTCGTTTAAATTAGCAAGAAATGCTGAAGTACAGCTGTTGCTGTCAGGTAATGAGAAATGAGACATACCGCCGCCCAATAATCAGCCAAGCCTCCTCCTAATTGACCTACACTGTATAAAACATTGAAAGCCATCTGAAACAGACAGGTTTACCCCATTAAAAAGGGCTGGAAATGACAGATAAAATTATACTTGAAACCCCTATCTTTGCCCCTCTTTAAAAATTCCCAAAAGCCTTTCCACGACTGCTTTCATGGTGTAAAGGCAAAAAATTGTAAAACGATCATTGTATGCAACTGAAAGGTTTGGTTCGCTTTTTTACTATTCTCCTCATTGTTTATTCTGTCTATCAACTGTCTTTTACTTTTTTCGTAAAAGGCCATGAAAAAAAGATGGAGGCGAAAGCCAAGGCGTATGTAAAAAATAATTTCGCCGCTGCCGATGTAAAATATCCGAATAACAAAGATTCGCAGGCCATCTACCAGGAAACATTAGAGAAGGTTTATCAGGACAGATTGAAGCGTTTATTAGACAGTACCAAAGATGTTACCGTTACCTACGGCATCAACGGACCAGTTAGTTACCAGAAAGCAAAGAATGAAGAGTTAAACCTCGGTCTGGACTTGCAGGGAGGTATGAACGTAACCTTAGAAGTAGAGATGTCTGGATTGCTAAAGTCGCTGGCTAATAATACCAAAGACCCCAATTTTTCTTCAGCTATTATTAATGCTGATAAACGTAAGGCTAACAGCGACGCTAATTTTATTACTTTATTTATTGAAGAATATAGGAAGCTGGAACCTACCCGGCCATTGGCCGCATTGTTTACCAGTGCTAGTGCCGATAAGATAAATGTAAAATCTACCGATAATGAGGTAGAATCATATATACGTAAAGAAGCAGGAACAGCTTTTGAAACGACGTTTGACAGATTGCAAAATCGTATTGACCAATTTGGTGTAGCGCAGCCAAACATCACTGCTAATCCATCCAAAGGAATTATTAATGTGGAATTGCCAGGTGTTAAGGATAAAGAAAGAGTACGAAATTATTTGCAAAGCACAGCTAACCTTCAGTTCTGGGAAGTATATACATTGGCTGATGTCAACTATTCAAATGGCTGGCAAAAGGCGATTGAAACATTTAATGTAAAGTACGGTGGTGTAAAAGATACTACTGCCAAAGTAGATACCACTAAAAAACCAGATACCGCGGGCAAAAGCCCGGTTATTGTAAAAACTGATTCGGGTATATTATCTGATAAATTAGATGATATCGATACTGCCGGAAAATCAAAAACTGAAATAACTGCTACCGGTAACACTTTTGATAAATACTTAGATGCAGCAGGATTTCAACCTTATCAGGATGAAAAAGGAAAAGTAACTTATCCCGCTGCTGTTGGTTCAATAGCGATAAAAGACTCAGCAGAAGTAAGACTGTACCTTGAAGAATTTAAAGCCTTTTTTCCTGCAGATGCCATATTTGCTTATGGAATTCCTGCAAAAGATAAAAATGGTAAATCAGGAGCCAGAGTTCCATTATATGCACTCAAAACATTTGGCCGTGCCAATGCT
>JANORJ010000235.1:0-2606 GCA_031415255.1 Chitinophagaceae bacterium
CGACCGCTGCCAGGAAGCAGAGATAGATGGCATTTTTGACGGTGAAGATTTTCATGTGATGGGTGTGATGGAACATATAGAACCAGCCGGTATTCATAGTGGCGATAGCAACGCAGTATTACCTGCATTCAATCTTACACCATTGATTGTGCATACGATGGAAGAGTATGCAGAAAAGATTGCCAGAGATTTAAAAATACTAGGTCTTATTAATATTCAGTTCGCTATTAAGAATGATAAAGTGTTTGTGATAGAAGCAAATCCGAGAGCTTCGAGAACTACACCGTTCATTGCCAAAGCCTACCAGATTCCTTACTTGAATGTAGCCACCAAAATAATGCTGGGTACACATAAGTTGAAGGATTTCACATTTGAGAAAAAACTAAATGGCTTTGCAATTAAAGAACCTGTTTTCTCTTTCAATAAATTTCCCGGTGTAAATAAAGAACTTGGTCCGGAAATGAAAAGTACCGGAGAAGCCATCCGTTTTATAAAAGATTTGAGAGACCCTTACTTCAGACAGCTATATAAAGACAGAAGTATGTATTTGAGTAAGTAACACCTATCCCTTCGGCGAACTCAGTAGGGCTATAGAATTTTATTCTATAAAGCGATTACACTTTTTGTAAAACTCTTTATGAACAAAGAAATTCAATCCATCATCCGCCGCATCGAAACTGTAAACTGCGGCGAACCATGGTTTGGCAGGGCTGTCTATTCCATATTGCAAGAAGCAGATATAAAAAAAGTTTATATCAGGCCGAATAATACTGAACACTCCATCATTGAACTTCTTTATCACCTGATAACATGGGCTAATTTCACTTTAAAGAGAATCTAAAAAGATACCATAAATGATTTGGCTGCTACCGAAGAACTGGATTGGAGAGCAATAAACCCCAAAGTGCATTCCTGGAAAAAAGGATTGGTTGAATTCAGAAACATTCATAAAAAAATAATAGCCCTGCTAATGAAAAAAGAAGATGCGTTTCTGGAAGAGATGGTTGACTACCGCAAGTACAATTTTCGTTTTCTCCTGAACGGAATGATAGAGCATACTATTTACCATCTGGGGCAAATTGCCTATCTGAACAAAATGTTGGGTTAATTAAAATACCTGAAAGTAGTATTGCTCATGAATAAAGAGCTGCTTATCTTTTCAGTATGGCGCTGTATGGTTCTACTTTCTGGAAAAAGTCACCTTTCGTAAAATTGCTGCTGGCGATGATGGCGGGCATTATAATACAGTGGCGTTTTCAGCTTAGTTTCAGTAACTGGTTTATCATTTCCATCATTGCCGTTACTCTTTTACTATGTTTCTTCTTTATTCCTTTTTTTAGCCGTTACAGGTTTGCTTTTGTTAGTGGTCTTGTTACCAGTATTCTTTTCCTTTCCATTGGTGCTATGCTGGCATGGCAAAAAGATATACGGAACAATAAACAATGGCTAGGTAATTTTTATCAGCAACAAAATGCACTCATCGTTACAGTAGATGAGCCGCCGGTAGAAAAAACAAAATCCATTAAGGCCAATGCTACTGTAAGTTACTTGTTGCAAAACGGACAATCCATGGCTGTAAAAGGGAAAATTATTCTATACTTTAAAAAAGATTCAGCCTTGCAATTAGCTTACGGCTCGCAAATTCTTTTCAAGAAAACTTTACAAGAAATAAAAAACTCCGGCAATCCCGGAGGCTTCGATTACAAACGATACTCACTTTTTCAGGGCATCACCCACCAAGTTTATCTGAAAACGGATGAATATGAAATACTGAATGGCAGAGAAGAAAACTGGTTTAGAAAATTTATTTATGCTTCAAGAGTAAGTGTGCTGAACATTCTACGAAAAAACATAAAGAGTGAAAGAGAACTGGGGTTGGCAGAAGCATTATTAATCGGCTACAAAGACGATCTGGAGCAATCGTTGGTACAATCATATACCAACACCGGTGTGGTACATATCATCGCTATATCGGGTCTTCATTTAGGATTAATTTACTGGTTGCTTGCCCTTGTATTAAAACCATTAAAGAAAAACAAGAAGACAAGATGGCTTAGTCCTGTTCTTATTATCACCGGCCTTTGGTTATTTAGCCTGCTGGCGGGGGCGCAACCATCTATTCTTCGCTCTGCATTAATGTTTACCTGTATAGTGTTAGGAGAATCTCTGTCGAAGAAAACATCCATTTACAATACGATGGCCGTTTCGGCTTTTATTCTATTATGTATTAATCCTTACTGGCTCTGGGATGTGGGTTTTCAATTATCGTATGCCGCCGTACTCAGTATCATTATTTTTATGCGGCCTGTGTATAACTGGTTTTATATTAAAAACAAATTGCTAGATGCTATCTGGAAATTGAATGCTGTTACTATTGCTGCGCAAATACTAACTGTGCCGTTAGGCATTTACCACTTTCATCAATTTCCTAATTATTTTTTGCTAACCAATTTTGTAGCCGTACCATTATCCAGTGCCATTGTGCTGGGTGAAATAT
Source organism: Chitinophagaceae bacterium (assembly GCA_031415255.1). Lineage (GTDB taxonomy): Bacteria > Bacteroidota > Bacteroidia > Chitinophagales > Chitinophagaceae > JJ008. The sequence goes on from JANORJ010000235.1 coordinate 2,498, forward strand.
TACTTTGTGCCATTTCGTTTATTCCTGTGCTTGCATCGCTAGTTGGCCAGTTACTTACCTGGTTTATCTGGCTGATGAATACCTATATTGAAAAAATTGAAACCATCCC
>JANORJ010000236.1:0-4089 GCA_031415255.1 Chitinophagaceae bacterium
ATACCAAAAACACTATCTGCATTATTACCCACTTTATAATCACTAACAGAACGACGAAAGGCTACTTCAAATTTATTCAACAAGCGGAGACCATGAAAAATTTCAAGCCCATGAGATACTTCTATAGAATTATTTAAATAAATATTACTTCGCTTCAGCACATTTACCCAAGCATCACCGGGATAGATGAATTCAAAATTTCTACCGGCACTCAGGGTAAATTCTCCGCGGTTAAAAGGATTATATAATCGCTTAAGAGCTACCGTACCATTCACATCATGATTGCGAAAGCCATAACTCACATCGGCTTCCATCTCTAATTTTTTTCTTGATGGATAGGTTTTACGATAAGCTCCTGCCAATTTTAATCTAGCTCCGCCAAACGACACCGGCTGTATCAATGAAGTAATAGGCGGCAGTATCCACATACGTTCTTTCTTGTGGTCATTGAACACCTGCCCAAAAATCAACATCTTCTTCCAGGTTATTTTATTCAGCACTTTATCAATAGAATCTAAGTAAGCTTCGCTTCGCATATAGCGGTAAATGCTGTCCTGGTAACGAGTATATAATTCCTGCTGTCTTGATAATGGTTCGGTGCGAACTGATTTCCAAAAAGTAGAATCCTTTTCATACGCTTCTTCAGAAGTAGAGCTTACTTCATTTCCAAAATATCCTTTCTTAAAATTTTTCTGCAGTTCGTAACCAGAATAAACAACGGTGGTTTCCCCATACAGCCTCCCCTTTTTTGTTTTGGTGTAATAACTAAACTGCTGACGGGTTATCATCCTGGCAGTGTCGCCTACTTTTCCATACTCCTGCCTTACTTCCATAAAATCATATTCCGGCATATGTGCTTCTGGTAACCGAAAGTCGGCACTGATAACTGCCCAAGTACTGTCTTGTATTGTAATCTCTCCTTCAATGGTGGCATTACTCAGTTGCCGTGGTCGTATGGCAATGGTATAAAGTTTGGGTTTTACGGTACGGTCAATTTTTATTGTTTTAAACCGGTAAGCTACCAGTCCGCTATAACTAAGCGGTGACACAAAAGGTATTTTAGAAACAGGAGGAGTATTAATAAGATTATTATAAATATAAAAATCACCTTCTAATGCTGACAAGTAAAAAATATTCGAAGTATTTCCTCTTTTATTAACACCCAGCCGTTCTTCCTTTATCTGTCCGTTAGCATTTTTATCCAACCGCAGCGATACTTCAGAAAGCGACATGCCTTCAAAATTTTCTTTTGCCGGTGCTACAGTATCGCTTTCAGTATCCTTCTTCTTTTTAGAATATCCTGAATCTAATTGATAAGCTTTGATATAGGCCAGGCAGGAATAAGAACCAATAGCATCAAGGATGCTTTCTTTATTTTTTACTACACTCCTGATAATTTCTTCTGCCCTGTCCCTTGTTTTTACTTTCAGTATTACTTCAGAAAGGTTGCTGCCCTCGTCGGTTTCCAGTTCCAGATTTTCGATAATGTCTTTATCATTGATAAAAAAAGTAAGCACCCGGGTTTTGTAGCCAATCATACTTACTACGAGATCATACTTGCCTCTTTCCAAAAAAAATTGAAAAGAACCATCATCTTTTGTAACAGCACCTTTACGCAGTTCTTTTATTTCTACGCTGGCAAGTGGTAATACCACTTTTCTGTTGTCGAGAATAGTACCAGATATTTTATACAACTGACTGTATGAAATAAAGGCAGGAAACAAAAAAAGAAACAATAAAAAATAGCCGGGCTTACACTTCATTTCAGGATGTCGGGTTGATTTGAACTACAAAAATTGCGATTAATAAACTGGTTAGTTATGTTTTAACTGCTTTTTTTATTTTTTTAACAGAACACTAAGGACAACCAGGTATTAAACAACACAAACGAATCAGATGAATAGAAAAACAACTGCGTTGCAAAGTACGAAAACAAAAAAGCAGGTCAGGTATTTAACCCGACCTGCTTTTATAGTAAGATGAATGCTGTTTATTGCTGTTGCCCCTGCTCGAAGTCAAACTTATCTTTTCCCTGATGGGCTGCAAATGCAGCAGGATCGCCAAATGGCCCAAGATATTTGGCAGCACCGAAACCAAGTATTGGCCAGAAAACCAAACCAAGCAATACAAGCCCCACTGTAAAGCCTTCGTCCTTTCCAAAGCTTTTAGATATCATATTATACAACCAAATCAAAAAAATGATATTTAAAAAAGGGATGAGGCAAAGCACCGTCCAGTAACCCGGTTTTCCAGTAATCTTTGTCATGATGTAAATATTGTAGATAGGAATGATAGCCGCCCAACCCGGTTGACCGGCTTTGACAAATACTTTCCACATAGCTGCAATGATGAATATTGCAATAGCCAGCAAAAAGATAATTGTACCCATGGGGATTTCAACATCTTCGTACATGATAGTTGGTTTTGGTGAACTACTAAAATAAGAAATAAATCATAATATTAAAAATGACTGCGTAGCAATGGCTGTGAACTTTACTACAGGAAAAATCATTAACTAAATCTTTACTTGCATTATTTGTATTCACATCTGTGAATAAGTAACTTTAGGAAGGAATAACTATGATAAGTTATATTTGAATAACACTACTTGCCACGGCATCGTAGTTCAAAGAAAGAGTAAGCTTCTGAAAATGGTCAGAAGACGCAAAATAATCCGGTACTGCTCTTCGCCGGTATTTATGAAAACATGGTTTCGCTTCTTACCCTACTAAAAGAAGCCAACCATTAAAACTGAAGTGAATTGACAGACACTATCATCAACCTTGAAACCGTAAACCCTATTGAATTTTTTGGTGTTAACAACGGTAAGCTCGACGTCCTCAAAAAGAAATTTCCCCTGCTAAAAATTCTCTCCCGTGGCACTCAACTAAAACTAAGTGGCGCACCCGAGCAGATAGACACAGCAAGAGAAAAAATTTCTCTCATTGTTTCCTACCTCGAAAGAAATGGCCACATGAGCCAGAATTATTTTGAGCAAGTACTCGGTGGCGATGATGCCGAAGTGATTGACCATTTTCAGGAAAAAAATCCCAATGAAGTATTGGTGTTTGGTCCCAATGGAAAATCGGTGAGGGCAAGAACAGCCAACCAGAAAAAAATGGTGCAGGAATCTGAAAAGAATGACATCGTATTTGCCATTGGCCCAGCTGGAACGGGTAAAACTTATACCGCCGTTGCGTTAGCAGTACGAGCATTAAAAAATAAACAGGTCAAAAAAATAATTCTGACAAGACCCGCAGTAGAAGCTGGCGAAAGCCTTGGTTTTCTTCCCGGCGATTTAAAGGAAAAAATTTACACTTACCTGCGTCCGCTATATGATGCGCTGGATGATATGATACCTGCCGACAAGCTTGGTTATTATATGACTACCAGAACAATTGAGATTGCGCCATTAGCTTATATGCGTGGCCGCACCTTAGACCATGCCTATATCATATTAGATGAAGCACAGAATGCGACGGAACTGCAATTAAAGATGTTTCTGACAAGAATTGGTGGCAATGCAAAAGCTATCATCACCGGTGATATGACACAGGTGGATTTACCAAGAAACCAGCGAAGTGGCTTGCAGATGGCTGCCCGTATTTTAAGAAATATAGAAGGCATTGCCCATATAGAACTGGATGAAGAAGATGTTGTTCGCCACCGTTTGGTAAAGGCCATCATTAAAGCCTATAATAAAGAACACGAAAAGGAAGAAGAAGAATTTGCAAACCGACAAACACCGGCGATTGTAAAGAAAGACAAACCTACCTAATAGCATCTGTCCGTTATAAAATTTTTACTCTTAAAAATTTTGACATAAACGGCCTGATGCATAACATTTATTACTTTGCAGGAATGAAGAGAACTGATTATTTCTTTTTATTCCTGCTTTTTTTATGTTGGTGTTGTAATTCTGCTGACTCAACAACAAAAAAAATCGTGTCTACTTCTGAGTTAGCAGTTGCCTATAAAACGATAGATAGTACCAAGTCATTAATAAAGAATGGGGATGTAATTTTCAGGAACGGCCGGGATGAAATAAGTCAGGTAGCCCGGAGCATGAACAGAAAAGATACTTCGTTC
>JANORJ010000237.1:0-2474 GCA_031415255.1 Chitinophagaceae bacterium
AAACAGGAATCAAAATAATTATCACTACCAATATTAATTGTACAGATGGAAAACTTATTGTTGAAAGAATATTAAAATCACAGCAAGGTGTAAAAAGTGCAATTGTTGATATTGGTACTGGAAAACTATCTCTTGATTACAGCCCGGACGGCACTCCTTACACAGAAATAATTAAACAGATAAATGATGCAGGGTTTGATGCAGACAAAAGCATATCCCGGGTACCCGATGCCAACCCCTGCAAAGCAACCATTGTAAAACCCTTCGATATTGGCGATTTAAAAAAAGTGTACCAACAAAGGGAAGCAATTGCTTCTCCTGAATTAAAAAGCCGTCTGGCGCAGCAAAGAACTACGATTGCCCGAAACGGTTTTAAATACCAGGTGGCTAATACCAGCGTAAGTGAGAATAGACTAAAAGATGTTACTGGCCTAACCAAAATAAGCAGGTCAGAAATTCTCCGTTTTAGGGATGTAGACAAAGCAAAACCTTACAACCCAGACGTAGCAGCCTTATTAAAAAATTACAAACCAGCAGCAGATGCATCACTTCAACAATTTGATAGCCGTAACTATATTAAAATACCTGAAGTAAGAACACAAAAATGTGGAAGTTGCTGGGTATATGGGGCTGTTGGCTTATTAGAAATTAGCTATATGGCACAAAAAGGGTTTAGCGCTACCAGCACGGTGGACATAAGCGAAAAACAAGTATTAGGCTGTAGTGGCGGTGGCGATTGCGATGGTGGCTGGCATTTTAAAACCTATGAATGGATGAAAAACAACAATCCGAAGTTATTGCCGGAAGAGTATTTAAGTGATGATGATTTTTTTGCTAAAAAAAGTACTGCTGCAAATGCAGAATTTGTAGATGTAGTTTGTAATGTAGCACAATTAAAATCCGGGTTTGTGCAACTGGCTGATTGGGGAATAGTACAAAAAGATAAAGACATGGATAAAGTGGCTGACGAGTACGATATTAAAGAAGCTGTTGTAAAATACGGTGCTGTGGCTGTTTCAATTTACGCATCACCGGTTTTTCAATCGTATGCGTCTTCAGAAACATTCGAAGAAACAGAGGCTTGTTATAAAGATTCCGCTGTCAATCATTGTGTAATAATTTTAGGTTGGGATAATAAAAAACAAGCATGGCTTATTCGTAATAGCTGGGGAAAAAATTGGGGCGATAATGGATATGGTTGGATAAAATTTACCACCAATCATATTGGCAAACATGCTATTTGGTCAGTTGCTAAAATTCCAACGCCAATAAGAATACCCGGGCCAGCAAACGAAAACCTTACACCCGTTACGTTAACCGGAACGATGTTGCCAGGCCATCACTTTCCAACAGGCTCAAGACTTACCTCCCCAAATGGCATCTATGAATTTATAAATTATAATAACACTATACGTTTCACAGCAACATTCCCAGATGGTAGTTCTTCAAGTACACATATTAAACCTTTCAAAGATTACATATCAGTATATAAATTATATTCAAATCTTCCTTTATTAGGTAGCAGTGCCAAAAGCCCTTTTTATTTACAGGATATGCAGGGTAATTTATTTATGCCATTTGGTGATAAACCATTTGGAAAAATGATAATTACCGACACGGGAAATGTGATTGCCTATGATACGAATGAGAATGTAATTTGGTCATTAAACCCGGTAGCACCGAAAATCAGGCGTAAATAAATTGTCAATCAATATTGGAATAGTGCAAGAATCAGGTTTAAAAAATAATTTTAACTGAGGTGGGTCATTAAAGAAAATTACACCTATAATAATTAAGTTAAATACCATATAATGATAATCATATCTCTTTTACATATTATAGCATTATATAATCACACGTTAGCTGCAATTACAGATACGATACCACCTTGTATTAATACAATCAAAATAGAAACCGGTCGTATCCTATCAACTTTTGATTACAAAGGGCAACATTGGTTCTCCTTTACTAATCCGGCTGATACGTTAGAAAAAAATAATTCAGACCAGATGACAACCCGGGTTTTTTATGATGCTAACTGTAATATTGTTGCCCGTTGGCAGAAAGGCGGAATAGCCGAGTTAAATAAAATAACTCCGGACACCATTGATAAAAAGATGATAACACTGACAGGAACAATAAAATTTGATACACTGCAAAAAAAAGATACCGATAACAATTATTTGCCGGAGCCTGTTATAAAGATAGCCGGGTTGCGATACGGCATCAACATTCAGGAATACCTGTATAAAGGTCAGCGGTTATACCATGTCAATGTTCCTCTAACAGCTATTAAACGTAAAGAACTTTTAGACAACGGTATAGTAACAGTAGATGAACCTTACTATGACGAAAAAGGCAAAATAATTATTCTATACAAAAGAGCATTAGAAGGAATGTTTACAAGGGCGGCTCAATGGGTGCCATCTTCGGTAAAACAAACTGATCTTATTAAAGTAAAAGATGGGTATTGG
>JANORJ010000238.1:0-2494 GCA_031415255.1 Chitinophagaceae bacterium
CGTATCTCTCTCCACTGGTTCTCTCTTGGCTTGCTTAATTAACGTAACTAATTCAGCCGTTGACATAGAAGGCGTTTGTTCTTCTGAACCAGCCATGCTATAAATTTTTGTAGTGTCATCAATTGTTCCATCAATATCATCCACACCAAAGGAGAGGGAGAGTTGTGCATTCTGCCGGCCCAGCATCGGCCAATAGGCTTTTATGTGCGGAAAGTTGTCTAAATATATTCTTGCAATGGCATAGGTCTTCATGTCTTCTACCACACTGCTTTCTGGCACATAGCTCATGTCATTATCCTTGTTACGAAACTTGAGTGGAATAAACGTATTGAAGCCACCTGTTTTATCCTGTAGTTCTCTCAATCTTCTCATGTGATCAATGCGGTGTTCATATTTTTCAATATTACCAAAGAGCATAGTCGCATTGGAATGTAATCCGAGTTTATGCGCCGTTTCATGTATCAACAACCAACCATCGCCATCTACTTTATCAGCACATATTTGTTGCCTTATTTCCGGATGAAAAATTTCTGCGCCACCACCGGGTATGCTATTAAGTCCGGCTTCAATTAAAAATTTTAATCCTTCTTCCACCGTCACTTTGGCTTTGCGAAACATATAATCATATTCTACTGCGGTAAAGGCTTTGATGTGTAAATCAGGACGATGTGTTTTTATGGCTTTCAATAAATCAGCAAAAAATTGTAAATCCATCTTGGGGTGAACGCCACCAACAATATGTACTTCCGTCACCGGTTTCCCGTCATATTTTTTAACCATGTGCAGCATCTGATCAATACTCAATTCCCAGCCTTCGTCTCTTTTTGCATACAGTTTACTATACGAACAAAAATTACAACTGAACACACATACATTCGTCGGCTCAATATGAAAATTGCGGTTGAAATACACTTTGTCGCCGTTCTTTCTTATCCGTACTTCATTAGCAAGGCTACCCACAAAGCCAAGGCTGGCTTTTTCAAAAAGTAATAATCCATCTTCGTCAGTAATGCGTTGCCCGGCTTTTACCTTGTCGGCTATTTGTTGCAGGTCGGCAGAAATATCAGTTGTAGCTATCATAATATTAATAACAATTTTCTGGCGGTAAAGTTACGATTACGAGAAAGAACTCTGCGCCTCCCCGTCTCTGCGGTTAAAATCTCTAAAATCCTTATCTTTCCCTTTGAGTGCTTTTCTAACTTAAAAACAGGGCTATGAGTATTAAATTACGATTGACCATTCTCAGTTTTCTTCAGTTTTTTGTATGGGGTGCCTGGTTAATTACAATTGCCAATTATTGGTTTGGAACAAAGCATTGGGATGGCGGACAGTTTGGCGATGTGTTTGCCACATTGGGATATTCATCTTTAATAATGCCTGCATTAACAGGTATTTTGGCCGATAAATGGATAAATGCAGAAAAGCTCTACGGGGTGCTTCATATTTTTGGAGGTGTTTGCTTGGCTTGTATTCCTATGGCAGAAAGCCCTGCTAGTTTCTTTTGGATAATTTTTGCGGCAATGCTTTGCTATATGCCCACCATTTCGTTGTCAAACTCTATTGCGTACACTATTTTAAAAAATAATAAGGAAGATGTTGTAAAAGTATTCCCGCCCATCCGTGTATGGGGAACAATTGGTTTTATCGCCGCCATGTGGATTACCAACCTTACTGGTAACAAGGCATCTGCCAATATGTTTTACATAGCTGCCTTTTCTGCGGTGGTGTTAGGTGTTTATTCATTTTCATTGCCTAAATGCCCGCCGCCTAAATTAATTGCTGCAAATTCCAGTTGGACACAGAAACTCGGATTAGATGCGTTTAAATTATTCGGGACATCTAAAATGGCCTTGTTTTTTATCTTCTCTATGTTTTTAGGTGCCGCCTTACAGTTGACAAATATGTATGGAGATGTGTATTTATCCGAATTTGCGAAAGTACCTGCCTATGCTGATTCGTTTGTGGTAAAATATTCCACCATCATCATGTCTATATCACAGATTTCGGAAACATTATTCATTCTTGCTATTCCTTTCTTCTTAAAACGATTTGGCATTAAACAAGTAATGCTTATTTCAATGATTGCCTGGGTGCTTCGATTCGGATTGTTTTCTTATGGCGACCCGGAAGGTGGTTTGTGGATGATTATCTTTTCTTGTATTGTTTATGGAATGGCGTTTGACTTTTTCAATATTTCCGGTTCGCTGTTTGTGGAAACTACTACCGATTCAAAAATGAGGTCGAGTGCACAAGGTTTGTTTATGATGATGACAAATGGGGTAGGCGCAGTGCTTGGTAGTAAGATAAGTGCATGGCTCATTCAAAATTACTATACCGGTGCAAACGGAGACCGGAACTGGCAAGGTATATGGCTGGCCTTTGCAATTTATGTTCTCGTTGTAGCAGTTTTATTTGCAATCTTCTTCCGACATAAACATAATCCAAAAGATGTGGCGGAGATTAAGCATTAAAGACCGCTGCTTATCTTTTTGAT
>JANORJ010000239.1:0-1824 GCA_031415255.1 Chitinophagaceae bacterium
ATCACTGCCAGTTGCAGGCCAGAACCGGATTTTATGCCTGATGTGGCAAAAAGATACAGTGACCGCAATGATGCAAAGGGAACTCTGACTAACACAGCAGAAGAACATAAAGCAAAAGGTGACCATTGTGCTCCCCAGGGCGATTGGTATCTGTCGGCAGAAATGTTGGTTCATTTTGGCAGGACCTTGCTGTTCAGCAATAATTACCTTACCAATACAACAAAAAACATGATGTTTAATGAAGATAAATCGGATGAACGAATCGTATGGCAAAACTTTACATCACATGTTGAATTTGGTAAGGAAACAGGGCAAGCGAAATGGCCCTGGCATAACGGTGGTCAAAATGGATATTTCGCTTTGCTGATGCAGCTTCCTAATGGATTTGTTGGTACCGTACTCATCAACAGCTATTTGGATAATAACAAAGCCCCTTATAACTTAATGGTGGATGTGTTGATGGATGCTTTTTATGAAGCCACCCACAGTACTCCTGTAGCTGAAATTGCCAAGCATGGTATAGCTGAAAGTAATTACCAGGAAGAATTTAATATGATATGGAATTCCGGATACTATCCTGTGTGGGTGGATGCATATGATGTGAGTGGAAAAACCTACTTCAATACCGTCTTCAGGCCCAATATAAATAACTATGATGTGAAGGTGCGGCATAATATGACGAAGGAAAGTTATCAGCAGGAATACAATGAATGGGTGAAACAAAAAGGATACCGCCTGCAGCAATTAGATAATTATAATGATGGCGGTAAATTAAAACTCGCTGCCATATTCATCAAAAAAATGGAAAGGCAGCAGGCGCAACCGGCCTATCATGCTTTGTCGCCGGAAGAACACCAAACCTTATTTAATAAATATACCGGCGAAGGATATGTGCCGGTAAATGTATCGGTAGTATCAATAGGGGGGAAAAGATATTACTCCGCTTATTATGAAAAAAGAAGTGTGGGTGGTAACATACTCAAAAGTTTTTTGACACAGCAGGAATACCAGGATTTATATGATGATAATAAGAAAAAGGGGTGGGAGCAGGTTTATATAAATGCCTATAAGCATGACGGGCAAACCAGATTTTCTGTAATCTGGTATAATAATTCCGGTTATAGTTCCTCCAGTGCAACCCGCAAATCAACTGGCGATAGTTACCAGCAGCAATGGGAAACCAATACCGGTAATGGATTACTGACCCGTTGCATAACCGGTTATGATGAAGGAGGCAAGCATTGGTTTGCTGCCCATTGGGCAAAATAAATTTATTCTTAACCTTAAAACATATAATCATGAAAAGACTATTTCTTATCCTGCTGGCAACTGCTATGCTTTGCACAGTGGGTAGTACCAATGCTCAAACAGCAACGACTAAAGTAGTATCTGCCATAGAAGTTACGCCGGCTAATGTGCTAAAATGGACAAAAGAAGTTTTACCAAAAATGGAACTATTAGTTCCAAAACTGGAAAAAATAAAAGCCACCGGTACCGGCAAAGCAAAAATGGATGGCATTAAATACCTGATATCCGTAACTCAGCTAAAGGAAATAAATACAAAAGGAACGAGGTTGAAAGCTGCCGAAGCAAAAAGATATTACAATCTGGTTGCTGCAACAGTTAACAGCTTCTACATTGAATGCCAATCACAGAATAATGGTGTTTGTTGTGTGGATTGTAATAATCATGGCATTCTGGGTGTATGGTGCCTTGCTAATTGTTTTGTAGCTAAGTTTCCCGGAATAGACTAGAATAAAAATATACTATGAAAATACTTTATACTATTATTTTGGTTTTCTTTTTTGTCGTATCAAATGCAGC
>JANORJ010000240.1:0-14097 GCA_031415255.1 Chitinophagaceae bacterium
CAATTGCTAATGTAAAAGTGTATTATAAAAAGCCTAACAAACTCCGTATTAATAATGAAAACGGCATTTCATTTATACCCAAAGGATCGGTGAATATCAACCTCAACAATATTTTTATAAATACCACTGGCTTTGATATGATTGATATGGGTAAAGAAGTAAAAACAAACCTTCGTATAATTAAGCTGTTGCCCAAAGACGAAAATTCGGAAGTGGTGTTATCAACACTTTATATTGATGAAGCACAATCTCTGATTAAAAAGGCAAAAACCACCACCAAAGAAAATGGTACGTATGAACTGGAGATGAGCTATGGTAAGTATGCGGAATATGGTTTGGCCGATAAAGTAAATTTCACTTTTAATACCAAAGACTATAAGTTGCCAAAAGGTATCACTTTCGATTATGATGATGGCAGCAAAAAAGAGCAACCAGCTGATAAGCTAAAAGACAAAAAAGGAAAAGTAGAAATAAGCTACTCCAACTATATTATCAATAAGGGTGTGCCAGATGCTGTATTTAAATAGAAATTAATTTTATCCCTCATCAATTATTTCATCTTTCGCATTGGCCAAAATGGCCGGTGTCATTTTCTTCAGTGGGTTTTTCCGGTTGTCTTCATATATACTCCGGTGTTTAATAATCGCAATACATTCAAATATTGCGGCTATAAAAGAAGAGGTGTCTGCTTTATCTTTTCCGGCTATGTCAAAAGCTACTCCATGATCGGGTGATGTTCTTACACCGGCAAGTCCAGCTGTATAGTTTACACCTTCACCAATAGCTAAGGCTTTAAACGGAATCAGTCCTTGGTCATGATACATAGCCAGCACTGCATCAAATTTTTCAAAACTACGCCGGGCAAAAAACGCATCGGGGCTGTAGGGCCCTATTGCCAGTATGTTATTATTTTTTGCTTCTTTAATGGCGGGCTTAATGATTGTTTCTTCTTCATTACCTATTACTCCTTCATCTCCGGCATGTGGATTTAATCCAAGCACAGCTATGCGGGGTTTATCAATGCCAAAATCTTTTTGCAAGCTTTGCTGAATGATAGTCAACTTGCTCACAATGTTTTCTTTGGTAATGTATTTGGCAATTTCAGCTACTGGTACATGTTCGGTGACTAAAGCCACCCGAAAGTTGCCGGCACACAGCATCATCACCACATCGTTTACACCAAAAATATTTTTGAGATAGGGTGTATGGCCGGGAAAATTAAATTCCGCCGACTGGATATTTTTTTTATGTATCGGTGCAGTTACCAGCCCGTCAATTTGTTTTTGTTTTAGTGCAGCCACTGCTGTTTGTAATGAAAGAATAGCATATTTGCCTCCAACATCAGTCAGTTCGCCGGGGTTGATGGCTACTTCTTCTTCCCAGCAATTGAACAGGTTTACCTGCCGTTGGCCGATGCGATTGAACTCTTTAATATTCTGGTAAATAAAATTGACCTCAGGAATTGATTTCCGGTAAAAATTGATGGCTTTATTGGAAGCAAAAATTACCGGCGTACAATGATCTAATATGCGGCTGTCAGAAAAAGTTTTGATTATCAGTTCTATGCCGACACCATTAAGGTCGCCGCAGGAAATACCGATTACTGGTTTTTGATGACTCATAATTAAAGATTGATTGTAAAAATAATGATTTCTGTCCTGAGCCTCCGGAAAGATGATTTTCAGTAAAAATCCGGTAAGCAGATGTGCCCTTTACGATATGGCCGTGTACTAGTACTTTATTCTGCCTGAAACTTTACGATTGCGTTGTATTTCTAAGTAAAAACTCTCACTTTAGCATACGGAATACTATTTGTTTTACACAATGGAGAGATAGGTAATCTATAAACCATTATTGTAACGCAGATAAAGCGATAGTAATCCGACTGAAATCCAATAATTGAAAAAACCACTGTCCTAAAATCTGTGCTATGAAAAAGTTTTGTTCGCTGCTAATAGCAGTTGTCACATTTATTACAGTGCCACCCAATCAAGTTGTTGCACAATGTGGTGTTGGCTACACCAACGCTCAGTTAAACTGGGATAATCTTGATTATATAATCAGCTCAGGTAACTACAGTGGCTGGGTGTCAGCGGCTAGGGCAGCCACCCAACGTTTTGCAATTGGTACAAACGGAGTAACTATAGCTTATACCGGAAGTATTACCAATAATGGAGAAACTTCATCACATACTGCTGATGCAGGCGATGATTTAGAATATTCAGCAGTAGCAACTTCAGGACAAACGGCTACCATAACGTTTACATTTGATGATCCGGTAACTAATCCCCGGTTTTCTATTTATGATATTGACAGACGACAGAGGGTGGCTGTCAACGGAAAAGACGCATCGGCTGTAGATTTAACATCTACAATTGTTAGACGTACCGGCACTTCTATTTTAACGCTATTACCCGCCTCAGGTATAGGGGCTAATCCATCAGCAACAGCCTCTAACACCAGTGTTGGAAATGGTTCACATGATGGAACCATTGATGTTACTATGGCGGGCTTAGTAAAAACCATAACACTTAGTATTAGTAATACTGGTGATGTTAGCTCTCCTGAACTCTATATTTCTGATATTACTGCCTGTGTTACGGGTGCATTTGTAAATAATTGGAGAAATGTAAGTCGTCCGTTTACTGGTATGCCTTCTTATATACTTACCGTACGAAACAATGTGTTTTACCAACTTAATCCGGCTACCGGAAGGGCAGATTCCTTATTTACGGATGCAACTCATACAAATATGAATGCAATGTCATATGACCCGGTAAATAGGTATGTTTATTACGGCTATAGTTTAACAGGAACCCCATCAACGACCAGAACAATTTACAGATACAGTATTGATAATAATACCCGAACAACGTTTATTGCTGATGTAAATACTGGGGTTGCAGGTATACCGAGTTATGAGCCTGGTGTAACATCAGGTTCTGCCTCCTTTTACAATGGAGCAATGTATTTAGGTCTTGAATCAAGTAATAGCAGCAGAACAACTGGTAGAGAAAATACTGTTTGGAGGATAGATTTAGATGCTTCTCAAAATCCGACAATGGCTACCCAGATATATGCTACAAGATCTGACAGTAATATTGCCGGTACTGATGTATTGATACATGACTGGAGTGATATCGGTATTTCTAACAATGGTATGCTCTACGATTTTGACGGGGCAAGGGACGACTCGATGTACTATCATTATAATATGATGACAGGACAACGGGTACAGTTTACACCTAATGGTACTGGCAACATAGGCCCTAAGCAATTGGGTATTGACTGGCAGGAGAATGTTTATAATATGGGAGGGTTGCCTTCTGGAACTCCATTGAACATTGGCGGGTATGTGGTACCCTATAATTTTAATGGCACCGTAAATAATGCACAGAATCGATTGGTTTATAAAATGCCGGGTACGATATACCCAACCGGTAGTTGGGGAGATTGTGGAGAAGCATACAGACCTTTCTGTGATTTTGGAGATGCGCCAGCAACGTATGACCCTGATCCCTGGAGCCCGGCAGTGCATGAAAGAGATACTGCTATTCGAATAGGAGCCACTTGGGACAGGGAGTGGAATAAAATATCTTCTGTGCCTGCTAATGCAGATGGGGCTGATGAGGATGGCATCGGAACAGTACCCATACTTCCACCTGGTGCTACTGTTTATGTAGCTTCTGTTAACGTTTATAATAATACCGGTAATACTGCCACATTAATTGCATGGCTGGATTATAATGATAATGGCATTTTTGATACGGGAGAAGCTTGCCAGGCCATACCTGCAATATCTTCGATGCCATCGATACAAAGCAGGTTCTTATACTGGCCGAGCATTTCAATGGCTGCTTCTTTAGTAAATGGTGACTATACTTATCTGCGGGTGAGATTAGTGAATAGCTCATCCGGTATGACAAACTCAAACTCGACTGGTTATTATAATAATGGAGAAACGGAAGATTATCGTGTATTAGTTGACAATTTTCCTTTAAAAGCAAATCTTTTATCATTTAATGCTAAAGTGATAACAAGTGATAATGTAGAATTAAAATGGAACAGTTCCGGCGAGGAAAATTTTAACGGGTATGAGCTTCAGAGAAGTGTTGATAATAACAACTGGGTTGCTTTAAATTTTGCCCCGGCAAAAGGGAATGGCATTTCCACAGAAATAAATTATTTATATAACGACTTCCGTCCACTTTCCGGCAAATCTTTTTATCGGTTAAAATTGGTAAGTAATGACGCCAAATTCAAGTACAGCGAAGTAAGGACAATTACCATTCAGCAAGGAGTGCAGGAAATATTAATAATGCCCAATCCCGCTATTGATAAGGTTACACTTTTAATCAACACCTCTGTAGAAGGAATCGCTTCAATCAGCGTTACTGATTTAGCAGGCCGGATATTATATCAGCAAACCACAGCACTGCAAAAAGGAAATAATAATACCAATCTGCCTGTTGCGCAAAGACTGACCAGCGGTATGTATTTTATTCGGACAGAAATAAATGGAGAATTATTTGTAAAAAAATTAATTATAAAAAAATAAAAAGCAATCCAATAGTAAAAGCCTAACCAACTTTTTTTAAAATCAGAAAATCTATGAAACCAATTACAACTTCCATTATTGCATTTTTTTGCCTTGTCCTTACTGTAAAGGCACAGATATTACAAAACTCAAATAGTTTAATCAGGATAAAAATTGCAGTACCTGCATCTTCGGCACAAAGAGTTGAATTAATTACCCTGCTTGAACTTGACCATTTTCAGGAGCAAAATGGTTTTATTGAAGCAGAAGTTTGCCAGAGAGACTTGAACAAACTAAATCAGTCGAGGTATGCCGGTGGCTACGAAGTGCTGGTGCAAGATGTAGCAGCAAAATTGGAGGAAATAAACAGACCTTATTTTGAAGGTAGGAGAAACGGAACTATTAAAATGGATGGCACACCAGTGGACGTTGCTGGCCGTGCTGCTTTTGAACAACCGGGTGGATTGCTCGACAATATTATTGTCACCCCTTCTGCATTCAAAGTTTGGGCTTCTCCCGATCCGGCTCCCTACTTTGGAGGTTATTATACTTATGCACAAATGACTACCGCCATTGAAAATCTGTACAACACTTATTCTCCCAGTGGTCTGGTAGATACATTTCATCTTGGCCTTTCAATTGGTGGCCGTCAAATTTATGCAGTAAAAATTTCTGACAATGCCGGAACAGATGAAGCGAATGAGCCGGAAGTTTTTTTTCAGGGAATACAACATGCAAGGGAAGCTATTGGGGGCAGCAGCATGATATTTATGATGCAGTATCTGTGTGAAAGATATTCAGTAGATACAAGAATTCAAAACCTGGTAAACAACCGTGAAATCTATATTGTGGTTTGTATGAACCCGGATGGCTGGCAGCATAATTTTACGCTTAACAGTGGTGGCGGCGGTGGCTGGAGAAAAAACAGGAGAGTTATTGGCGCTAATTTTGGCGTGGATTTGAATCGGAACTGGAGTACGGATTGGGGCAATTGTGTTGTAATTCCTTCCAGCTGTGCAAGTAATAATCCGGCTGATGATACTTATTATGGTACAGGGGCTTTTTCTGAACCAGAAACACAGGCTGTAAGAAATTTTATAAAAAGTAAACATATAGTAGCTGCAAATGATCAGCACTCTGTGGGGCCTTATTACTCATTGCCTTTTGGAAGGCCGGCTTTGCATACTGGGGCAGACAGCTTGACCCTAATGCAGCAACAATGGTACACTGCTATACCAGCATTAATGGGCAAATATAATGGTATGAGAGCCGGCAACAGTTTTCAGGCATTAGGGTATGAAGTAGCCGGGGGTGTAAAAGACTGGATGCTGAAAGGAGAAGTTGGATCTGGTATTGGTAGTGGCGTAAAAAACGAAATACTTGGAATGACTGGTGAGGGAGGATATGGTACAGGAAGTTCAACCTTTTGGCCGGCGGCAACCTCAATAGTTACGCTTTGTAAAGGGATGACTTACCAGAATCTTCAAATGATTTATTCTGCCGGTTCCTATGTGGACATACAGGACATGACAGATATAGCTATTCCCAATGGTGCTACATCCGGAAATTTTAGTTTTAAAATAAAAAGATTGGGCATAGAAAATCAAGCTGTCACCGTATCGCTTGTTCCAGTTATTAATGTTTCATCAGCTGGGTCGCCGGTTGTTGTAAATTCTTTGACCAATTACTATGATACTTATACTGGTAATATCAGCTATACATTGCCCGTAGGTATTACCAGCGGACAAAGAGTCCGTTTTGCATGGAAAGTAGAAACGGCTGGCTATTCTTATTCAGACACTATTACTAAATTTTATAACCCTACTACATTATTTTCTGATGATATGGAAACAGGTGCTGTAGGTACTAATTGGACAGTGACCGCATCAACATGGAACTATGTAACAGACAGCGGAAGTCTTGCCAGTAGAGCTCTTACTGAATCGCCTGGTAGTACTTACCCGGCTAGTGTAGCAACACGTACTGCCAGGATAACAAACCCGCTTAACCTTACTTCATCTACTGCAGCATATC
Organism: Chitinophagaceae bacterium; assembly: GCA_031415255.1. Classification (GTDB taxonomy): domain Bacteria; phylum Bacteroidota; class Bacteroidia; order Chitinophagales; family Chitinophagaceae; genus JJ008. The sequence goes on from JANORJ010000240.1 coordinate 6,572, forward strand.
TTAGTTTTTTAACCAAACACCGTGCAGAAAATTTTCATGATAAGCTACAGGTTCAGGTAGCAACAGCCACTGGCGGGCCTTGGACTGCAATTGCAGGAAAAACCACGGTAAGAGAGCCGGGAACTAATGAGGGCTCAACCATCAATGGACAGCCATCTTTAACAGGGATTCAACCAGACTGGGTGAAAGAAGAATTTAACCTTGCCAGCTATCTTGGAAATGCTACTGTCTATTTCCGATTTGCATTTACATCTGATGCCAGCAGCTCTTTCTATGCTGCACAGGATGGGGGCTTTTATATTGATAATTTAAAAGTTGTCAGCACCAATACAATTTTACAGACATTAGGTGCCAACTTCCTGAGTTTTACCGGCAAGCTTTTACCTGATAATACAATTGAACTGAAATGGGATGCATCAGTGGATCAAAAGCATCGTTATTTTGAAGTAGAAAAATCTATTGACCGTATCAATTTTGTTTCAATAGGAAGAATTGAAGGTAGTATGCTTTACCGGCTTATTGATAATAACCCTATTATCGGAAATAATTTTTATCGCATTAAAGAAGTAGATGTGGATGGAAAAGCAGGGTATAGTAATATTATAAATGTAGTTTATAACCCTGCTGTACATTACTTAAAACTATATCCTAATCCGGTTAAGGATAATCTTAACATGAGGATTAAACTAAATACGGCTGATAAAATAAATATCCAGATCAGCGATTTAAGTGGACGCATTGTTAATTCAATCGAAGTAAACGCAGGCAGTACTATTCAGGAATACCAAATTGATACAAAAAGACTTTCTTCAAGTGTGTATATTCTAAAGGTTGTTAACAGCAGAAGTGAAGTTATTAGTGTTCAGAATTTTATTAAGCAATAACGGAGTATAAACCAGGTCTCCCGAAATCATGAAAAAACCCTCTTCTTTATAGAAGGGGTTTTTTCATGATTCTATTTCACAAATTACTAAAACCGTCATGTGAAAAGGTGAATTTTCGGGCAGGGTATTATATGTATCCGGTTCCGGACTTGAACAAACAGTAAAACTGCAGCGATTATAAGCTAGTAACTGGTTAAATTCTGCTAACCATCTTCAGCCGAAGAGGGTTTTTTGTTTGCTTCAGATAGTAAAAATGCTGCTTTAATAACGATTTAAAGGCAAGACGACTACTACTCCGCCAATAGATAAAAACAGAAGGATAGTTACCTTGCACTTAATCAGTGGCTGTAATAGTTTTAGGGTATAAAAAATTATACCTTATGAAAACACAATTATCCTTAGCAGCAATCACCATCCTTTTTTTACATTCATCGTGGGTATCTCCTGTTGTTTCGCAGCAATCAACTTCGTTGACAACAGTGAAAAAGGAATGTGCACTCAACCCGAATTTTTCATTCTTCAGAACTCACCGGCAGGCACGGGGAATAATGACCACCTGGGGGCTTACTTCAAATGCAGGAGTTACCGGCTTTGTGGTGCAAAAGACTTACGAAGACCCTTCTGATCCCTATGCATACTGGGAAGATATCTCTGCTATGCCTTGTGGAGCAGGTCGCTCATTTAAGCATCACGACCTGAATGTTTCACCTGGCTTTATTAACTACAGGATAATCGCTTATCTACAAACAGGGGGATCGGTTGTCTCAGCAATAGCAACAGAACATATTATTAGTCATTAATAAGTAAGTAAATCTATGAAGCAAAAAAAAGAGTCTTCATTATTTTTTCGGAGAGTTTAAGAATTCCTTATTTATAAAAAGGAGGTGCCTATGAAAACAATTGTACGAATTGTCATTTTTTTTCAACTTGTCAGCACTGCTGTTTTTTCACAAATTACTACCCCCATTATTAAAGCAAGATTTGGTGTAGATGCAGATACAAGAGCCAATTTTTTTAACGGGTTAGTTCAAACAGGAAACGATGACTGGTTTAATTTAATTGCTACCGATACTTCAGGAAAATCAGTAATAGATACCACGGGTGCCACAGCTATTATTGCCAGTTATCTCACCGATGTATCTCCATGGCCTAAGAGGATGAGTTCCTTTTATCGCACCATGAGCCGGCCACCGTTTAGTGTTGTTAATAACAGGCTCTGGCTTGATGCGATATTTGTAAGGGATTATCATGGTAACGACACAACGGTTTTCACATCCGGTTCCGATAAAAATGGAATGAGCCCCGGCGACTGGACAGGTGGCATACAGGGAATTCCTGATAAAAATGATATACTTGATATGTATGTGCATGTCAGGAGGGCGGGCCCCAACACTACCGACTCCCTATGGATGTTTGGTGGAATATCGCTTGATAATACAACTGGTAACAGGTATTTCGATTTTGAAATGTACCAGACAGATATTTATTATGACCGGCCAACCGGAAAATTTTATGGTTACGGCCCTGATGCAGGACATACAAGTTGGAAATTTAATGCGGCTGGAAATATAACTACACCGGGAGATATTATTTTCAGTGGAGAATTTCAAAGTGGAACATTAACCAATATTGAAGCCAGAATTTGGGTTAAAAAAACTGATTGGCAAACAATAGTGCCCACCGCATTTAACTGGAGTGGACTGTTTGATGGTGCCAGTTCGGGTGCATTATATGGTTATGCCAGCATTTCACCCAAGACTGCTGGTGCATTCTACACAGGTTTGGGAAGTGCTAATAATTCATGGGCTGGTCCATTCGGATTGGTGTTGCAAGACAATAGTCTTTCTTTTATTAATCCTGCACCTGCCTCCACTACTAATAGTAAATATATTGCGAACCAGTTTATAGAATTTTCTGTAAACCTGTCAAAATTAGGGCTTGACCCTGTAACCTTGCTTGGAGGTGATGTTTGCGGAACGCCTTTCAACCGCATTGTTGTAAAAACCCGTGCCTCTGCATCTTTCACAGCAGAATTAAAAGATTTTGTTGCACCTACTGATTTATTTCTTGCTCCAAGAGCAGATATAACTACACAAACACCATATATATGTGACACGGGGAGTGTAGCGCAAATTTATATTACTAACCCGGTTGCTACATCTGTTTATCAGTGGTCTACTACCAATGGAAATATTGTTGGTAGCACTACAGGCACTTCTATTTTTGTAGATACACCAGGTGTTTATCTTGTAACCCAATATTTACAAGCCGGTTGTTCTGTGTATGCTACCGACACAATTACCGTTCTCAGTTTTGGTAATTGTTCTGTGTTGCAAAATAATCTCGTCGATTTCAGGGGAATAATAAATAATAACCAGGTACGTCTAAATTGGAGGGTATTGGAAAACCAGTTGGTAAAATATTTTATTATAGAAAGAAGTAGTGATGGAATTAATTTTGAACAACTAAACCGGGTAGAGATACAATCTTCGCAAAGTCATGCTGCCAGTTATATGTTTAACGATGATATAAGCAATTTACACCTGCCTGCTGTTTATTACAGAATCAGGATGGCAGATGTCAGCAACAAAGATAAATTTAGCAATGTTATACGTATAACCTTATCCGATGCCGGAAAAAACAGCATAACTATTTCACCTAATCCGGTTAGCGATAATATGCAAGTGCAAATATTTTCTGCAACCGGCAGCCCGGCAGTTATAAATATTTATGACGAAACAGGGAGGAAAATCAACAGCATCCATACATCGGTGCAGCCGGGTAATAATGTGATAAATCTTAATACCCTGGCTGATAAGCCGAAAGGGATTTACCAGGTAACTATTTTTCTGGGGACAGAATTTTTTAGTAAAAAAATTGTAGTAGCCCGGTAACAGGTATATTGTCAACGATAACAGCCTTTCCTGTTTTACGGGAAGGGCTTTTTTTTTGAAGCATTCACTGGCGTAAATACAGTTATTTTGCAGGTATGTACACCCTGAAGAAATCGTTGGGCCAGCATTTTTTAAAAGATGAAAACATCTGTCGCAAGATTATTTCGTCATTACAACAGCATTCGTTTACACAATTGCTGGAAGTAGGCCCCGGTGGTGGTGCATTAACCAAATACCTGCTGGAATTAAAAGGTATTGATTTTAAAGCAGTAGAGCTGGATGATGAAAAGGTAGAATACTTATTAAAAACTTGGCCGCAATTAACCGGGAAAATTATTCATCAGAGTTTTTTGGATATAGACAAACCGTTTGAAGGAAAATTTACGGTGGTAGGAAATTTCCCCTACAACATTTCCACACAAATTCTTTTTAAAACATTAGAATGGAAAGAGGAAGTAGAATGTACTGTCGGTATGTTTCAAAAAGAAGTGGCACAAAGAGTGGCGGCCAAAGAAGGAAGTAAAGTGTATGGTGTAATCAGTGTATTAATGCAAGCTTTTTTTACAGTGGAATATTTGTTTGATGTGCATCCCGGCTCTTTTCAGCCCCCGCCTAAGGTGGAAAGCGGAGTAATAAGGTTAGTACCCAACCCGGCAATACCATCGATGAAAAGCGAAAAATATTTTTTTCTATTGGTAAAAACAGCTTTTAACCAGCGACGGAAAACCCTTCGCAATGCAGTAAAAAGTTTATTTGATGCAGCAATTCTTGAAGATGAGTTGTTTAATAAAAGAGCAGAACAATTAACCGTTCAGCAATTTGCTGACCTTACTTTTAAAATGCGATGAAGAAGATAATTATAACCGGAAAGACACATCCATACCTGATAGAGACGCTACAGCAAAAAGGATACGAAGTATTGTACAACCCTGCTATTACCTATGCTGAATTGGAGAATATTATTCAGGATGCAGAAGGGTTGGTGGTAACAACAAGAATTAATGCAGATAAAAACCTGATTGATAAAGCCACCTCCTTAAAATGGATTGGCCGGCTTGGCAGTGGTATGGAATTGATAGATGTGGAGTATGCAACTGCCCGGGGAATACAATGTGTGAGCAGCCCCGAAGGAAACCGCAATGCAGTAGCCGAACATGTATTATGCCTGTTGTTGAATTTGATGAATCATATTACTGCTTCGCATAATGAAGTGAAGCAGGGGCTGTGGCGCAGAGATGAAAACCGGGGAACAGAACTAAGTGGCAAAACAGTAGGCATTATCGGATTTGGAAATACCGGTCAAAGTTTTGCTAAATTATTACAACCGTTTGGCGTTACTGTACTGGCTTATGATAAATATAAGTTTGACTTTAGTGGTGAATATATCAGAGAAGCAAATCTTGAACAAGTGTGCCGTTATGCAGATGTTATCAGTTTTCATGTGCCACTTACTGAGGAAACTTTTCACATGGCGGATGTTGCGTTCTTTGATTCATTGGAACGGAAACCTTTTATTCTTAATAGTTCAAGAGGGAATGTGGTAAGGCTGGAAGAATTGATGAATGCACTGAAAGAAAATAAAATTGCCGGCGCTGCATTAGATGTGTTGGAGAATGAGAAATTGGATACTTATTCTGCTGTTGAAAAAGAACAACTTGATTGGTTACTAGCGCAGCCCAATGTTATCATTACCCCGCATATTGCCGGATACAGTTACGAATCTTTTTATAAAATGGCCAAAGTGTTACTGGAAAAAATTAATCTTTAAAGCAGGCAGTAATTATTTGTTAAAAAAGATAGTTACACTTTCTATGGCATTATTCTTTCGGCAAAAGATAAAATTTTTGCTATGAGGAAACTGTTACTACCACTTCTTATCTCCATTCTATTATTTTCTTCCTGTACTAAATCAATAGAAGACCGTATTGTTGGTAGCTGGCAATTGGAAACTGCCTGGAAACGTCAATTGTTCAGCAGGGATTATTTTACCACCGGGTACGAAAGCGGCACTTTTACTTTTATGGAGAATGGCAATGCCACTTATGTAAGCAGCACAGATACGCTGAACGGTTTCTGGCGGTCCGACCGTTACAACAATAATTATTACAATAGTAGTAGCGGTCAGTGGGAAACCCGGTCCATGAAATATCTGCGGATAAGCCTGGTAAATTTTCAGCAGAACCGCCGCCTTGAATGGGAGTTTGACGACTTTAATTTTCGCAACAGTTCAGATGGCATAAGGGCGGAGCAATATTCAATAAGTAATGACAGGGTGTATGATTTTAAACGGAGATAGCGGCGGGTAAAAAAAATAGGCCAATTTCTTTCGTTTTCAAATAGTTTTCTATCTTTACTATACAATACTGCAACGCTTCAGCAAAAACTGAGGCGTTGTCATTTTTTGTTTACCCAACTAAGTTTTTTTCACTGCCATAGTCTCGTTTCAAACGAGACGAAGGCAGGTAACATAGTTGGATTATCGTCCCGCCCTAGGCGGGACATAAAAAAGGAGGCGATTATGAGTGATTTTCAATATGTGACAAAAGAAACACTGGAACAACTGAAAGCAGAACTGCAAAAGATGAAAGGCGTTGACCGCCCTGCTGCCAGCCGTGCTATTGCTGAAGCTAGGGAAAAAGGTGACCTGAAAGAAAATGCAGAATACGATGCAGCTAAAGAAGCACAGGGAATACTGGAAGCAAAAATTGCAGCCTACGAAGGCTCTATGGCTATTTTAAGAGTGATGGATGAAGCAGACATTGATACCAGTAAAGTTTCTATTTTGACGAAAGTTACTATGACAAATCTTAGTACTAAAAAGCAGGTTACGTATAAAATTGTAAGTGAAAAAGAAGCCGACCTGAAAGCCGGAAAAATTTCTGTTACTTCTCCAATAGGAAAAGGAATTTTGGGCAAACACATTGGCGAAACGGCTGAAGTGCAGGCCCCGGCTGGTGTGCTAAAGTTTAAGATTGAAGGAATAACTGCATAGGAAACGGGAACGATGTTTCGGTCATCTGCAAAAAAATATTAGTTCTGTAACAAGCAGAACTTTTTTATAGCTGCCAAGACATTGTAGATTTGTAAAGTGAAATGGCGATATTTTAAATCTTTTCGAAGAAATCTCTGGGCAATCCTACATATAAAATCAAAAATTTTCGGTGGTATGACCATCTTTTCTAAAATTATTGCTGGCGAAATCCCTTCTTATAAAATTGCAGAAAATGAAAAGTTTTATGCTTTTCTCGACATTTTTCCACTGCGGGAAGGGCATGTGCTGATAGCTCCCAAAATTGAAACGGATAAACTATTTGATTTGCCAGACAACTACTTACAGGAAATGCTGTTGTTTGCAAAACCCATTGCCCATGCCATTGAAAAAGCATTTGACTGCAACCGATGTGGCATTAGTGTCGTCGGATTAGAAGTGCCACATGCACATATTCATCTTATCCCTATTAATTCGGCTAATGACCTAAATTTTACTCAATCAAAAAAACAGGCATCGACGGAAAGACTACAAAAAGTACAAGAAAAGATTTTGGCTTATTATAAAAAAGTATATGAGAGTTAGGGGATTAGTATTACTGACGGTTTTTTTAATGAGTACGATGCCTTCTTTATGTCAGGAAAAAAATAAAGAGGCGGCGGTTAAAAAAATATTCACTGTTTTGGCAGAGAAGGATGAAGAAGGTTTTGTAAACCTGTTTCCTGATGCCGCAACTATGAGGGCATTTATGCTAAAAGC
>JANORJ010000241.1:0-10088 GCA_031415255.1 Chitinophagaceae bacterium
GTCCCGATAGCTATCGGGACGGGTTTCAATATGCTTATTAAAAAAAATTATTTCTTTCCTTTAGCGGCTGCAGGAGCAGCAGCCTTGGCGCCAGCAGCAGGAGCAGCGGCTGCAGCAGGGGTAGCAGCTTTAGCACCAGCGGCAGCAGGAGCAGCAGTTGTTGCTTCTTCCTGTTTCAATTGTCTGGTCAATACTACAGAGGCAATAGGAATACGGGGAGAGTTCAGAATTTCGTAATGCTCAATCTTTACGTCTTCTACCCGGATATTACCATTCAGCTCAAGACCATCAATACTAACTTCAATTTGCTCTTTCAGGTATTTTGGTAATGTTTTTACTTTTAGTGATTTGATTTTAACGATAAGCTTACCGCCATCTTTTACACCTTGAGAAGTTCCTGTAAACTTCAGGGGAATTTCAGCAATCACTTTTTTGTCTTCTACTAATTCCAGCAGGTCAATATGGATGAGCTTGTCATCTATTTTGTCAAACTGTAAATCTTTAAGAATGGTTCTGTAGGTTTTACCATCCAAAACTACTTCTGCTACCTGGAAACTTGGTGTGTAGACGAATTTTTTGAAAGCTGCAGCAGGAGCAGAAAAATTTATCTCCTGTGAGCCGCCATAAATTACACCGGGCACCAGTTCCTGAGAGCGGAGTTGTCGGGTGGCTGTTTTCCCGAATCCGGTCCTCAGACTACCTTCGATTGTAATTGATTTCATTTTTATTTTGTTTTATTGTTTACTCTTTGCGAGGCGAAGCCGAAGCAATCTCCCCGAATAATTTTATTTATCCCTTCTTTGCGAATGAATAAAAAGGCTTGTTATACTTTTATTTTCATACGCATTACGAATTGCAACTGCAAAAAGCTCAGCCACACTCAGTACTTTAATCTTTGGGCTTTCTTTCCTCAACGGTATTGTATCACACACTATCAATTCTTCCAGCACACTGTTTTCAATATTCTCGTATGCTTTACCGCTCAGTACCGGATGCGTTATTAAAGCTCTTACACTTCTTGCTCCTTTATCTTTTAAAAGACCTGCACTTTTTGCCAGTGTTCCACCAGTATCACAGATGTCGTCAATAATCACCACGTCCCTGTCCGTCACATCTCCAATCACCACCATGCTGGCAATCTCATTGGCTCGTTTTCTGTGCTTATCACAGATAACCATTTCAGCATTGAAATAACTGGCAATTTCCCTGATGCGGTTGGTTGCTCCCACATCGGGAGCGGCAAAGGTAAGGTTTTCAAGCCGCAGATTCTCTATGTAAGGGATAAAAACTGCGTGGCTGTCAAGATGATCAACCGGTATGTCGAAATAGCCTTGAATTTGAGGTGCATGTAAGTCCATGGTTATCACCCTGTCAGCTCCGGCTGCCACTAACATATTGGCTACCAGCTTACTACCAATGGCCACCCGTGGGCGGTCTTTTCTATCTTGGCGGGCATAACCATAGTAAGGAAGAACAGCGATTACTTTGTAGGCAGAAGCTCTTCTTGCCGCATCTATCATCAACAACAGCTCCATCAGGTTTTCAGCAGGAGAAAAGGTGCTTTGCACCAAAAAGACATAATCGCCTCTCACACTTTCCAAAAAAATAGGGCTTATCTCACCATCGCTGAATCGCTGAATGTTGACTTTGCCCAATTTGGTACCATATCGTAAACAGATAGCCTCAGCCAGTTCTTGAGAACCGGTTCCGGAAAAAATTTTAGCAGTTTGCATGGCTTAAAAATGTATCCAAAGGACTCCTTTGGAGCGGCGAAGATACTACTTCGCTTACCGCATTTACAAAAAATGAGGAGACTAAATGACTTCATTGCACAAGTATTACTTCGCAAATCTCATTTACAAATAAATAAGCTGGAAACTGATTGTTGTTTCAATTCGTCTGCAAGAATGTTCTTTTAACGGAATGCTACCGTACCAACTGTTGCCACTTGCTTCTCCCCCGGAATAGTTCCCGTATTGCCAAGACTGGCAGGTTTAGCATTACAACTGTAAAAAAGTGAGGAGCAAATAAAAATAGCAAACAAAAGTGCCACCACATACAAGGCTGCAAAAAAAAGAATGGGATGCAAGGAACCCATTGGGGTAAAGGATTTGGTTTTCATACGTACCAGATTTTTTGGTTTTTTAAATTGGTTTCTGGTGGCTTGTAGTTACTACCCAAATGGGTATTGACAGTATAAAAATATTAGCTATACTTGTTGTATGCAAGAGCACAAGTACTCAATTAAGCAATGGGCAAAAGACGACCGGCCACGGGAAAAATTACTACTGAATGGTGCAGAAAATCTCAGCAACTCAGAGCTTCTTGCCATTTTAATTCACAATGGCAGTAAAGAAAAAACTGCGGTGGATCTGGCCAAAGAAATACTGAAACTTGGAAAAGACAATTTGGGAGAACTTGGCAAATTATCTATAAAAGAACTGATGAAAATAAAAGGAATTGGCGAAGCCAAAGCTATTACCATTACTGCTGCATTAGAACTGGGAAGAAGACGTGAAGCCGCAGCTCCTTTAGAAAAATCAATTATAAAAAGCAGTGGTGATATTGCCCGGTACCTGCAAACCAAATTAAAGGATTACCGTCACGAAGTATTTGCGGTATTATTTCTGAACAGGGCTAACAAGGTAAACCACTTTGAAATAGTAAGTGAAGGCGGCATTACCGGTACCGTGGCCGACCCAAGAGTAATACTCAGAAAAGCATTGGAACAGGATGCTGTCAATATTATACTCTGTCACAACCATCCTTCCGGCAGTCTGAAACCCAGCCGGGCAGATGAACAGCTAACAACTAAAATAAAAGAAGCAGCAAAGTTCCTTGATATCACTGTAGTCGATCATCTTATTGTAAGTGAAGATGGGTATTATAGTTTTGCGGATGATGGAATATTATGAGTCCCCAACCCCTAAAGGGGCTTTAAAAAATTCTGAATATTTGCTACCCCGTATAAGAATGAAATTACAAATCTAAGTCCCTCCAGAGCTTGTCGAAGGATAGGGACAGGGTTTTATGCTTGCGCCGTTGGCCCGCCAAAATTCATTGGCAATTGAATTTCTTCCAAATCTTTGATAGCACCGTTTACCGATTCATATTTAATGATATTCTCTGTCAAAGCTTTCATCAATCGTTTGGCATGTTGCGGTGTCAGTATTATTCTTGACTTTACCTTGCTCTTGGGTGTACCCGGCATTACATTTACAAAGTCTATTACAAACTCGGCATGTGAGTGGGTAATGATGGCAAGGTTAGCATAAGAACCTTCGGCAACTTCTTCAGAAATTTCGATGTTAAGTTGGTTGGGTTGCTCTATATGATTATCCATAATTTTTTCCAAAAATAAAGATTAGAAAATAAAAAGAGGCTATCGAAATAGATAGCCTCTTAAAAAAAATATTCAATTAATTATCTTGCACGCAGATATGTTAAATCGTCAAAAAAAGCTCTTAATGGATTAGCATTATAGTTCCAATCTACCGTTATTGATCTTGTAGCCGGATCAAATTTACTAACCCTGCTTCCAGCACCAGTAAACATAGTAATTGGCGGGCCAGCAGGGTTTGTACCAACTACACTTGTAACCAAATTAGTTGCTGGATCAAAGTTAATAGCCGGAGCAACCGTGTTTCCATACCAGCTTAAATTGTTGCCGGCACCAACTCCGATAGGATGACCTACAGAAGAAACTTCAGGCCAGTAAAAAATTACTGAACTTGGTCCGGTAGTTTGTAATTCAACCTCTGTATCATAAGGGAAGGTGAAAGGCACCCTATTATGATAACCCCGAAGACGATACACACCGTCGTATTTGTTTTTTACACTAAAAATTACCAATACATTTCTATTGTTTTGTGCCACCTGGTATCCGGCAGAAGCAGAAGAAATAGTGATACTGATGCCATAAGCCAGATTTGGATTAAGGCTGGTCGTATTAATCACATTAATAGGTACCATCACAAATTTTTGTCCTTTTGCAATAGTCATTGTGGCAGGGATAGTGTAAAGACCTGAGGGTAAAATCTGCACATTTGTTCCATTGGCAGTATTATAAGCAGCGATATCGCCTGCAGCAATTGTACCCGTTGTATTAGTAAGGCCTATTACAACATCCGATTCTGCAGAACCACTTGTTTCAAGGGTAATACTAACCAGTCCATTAATAAGCTGCGGTGATGCAGAAACATCAAGTCCAAATCCTAACGGGCTGGAAGCGGCTCCCGGAAAAGAAACGGCTTTAATATCAGCTACGTCAATACCATAACGCTGATTTTCAAAACCCTTATCTTTTAAACAACCAGTGGCTGTTACCAACAATACACCTGCCAGCGTCGATAATAGTGATAATCTTTTCATGCTATTAAAATTTATAGTTTTCTAAAATCAATTTAAATCCCAGAATACTTTTCCGGTAAATACGTTTATTGCTCCCTCAGCAGCTACATTAGCCGCATTATAGTTGTACTCATTTTGAGGATACAACCACCTGCGGGGTATAGAAGTTGCCGTTCTGTTTGGGTCAACTGAAAGTGTTGGCCCTGAAAGATAAGTAGCAGCAATACCATAGCGAATATCTGTTCTCCTGTAATCAGTCCATATTTCTAATGGTGCAATTGAATTCAAAGCAAACCATTTCTGAGATAGAATCGTGTACAAACCACCTCCGGGTTGCCCGGTAACAATAGATGGTGCATTATAATCCACATCAGGATAGCCCGCATTTGCAGCGAGATAAGTATCTGCTTGTGCAGAAGTTAACCCCAGCCATACAAAAGACTCACGAACTGCAGAAGTTAAAAGAGCAGAAGCCGTTGGACCTGAAGTTAAAATACCACGATGCCTTGCTTCAGCTTGTAAGAAAAGGCTTTCTACGCTGGTAAATATCCATGCAGGAGAAGCCGCTCCGTTTGGAGACAGACCAGGACCTCTTACGGAAGAAAGTGCACTTCCTATCGGGGCTGTTGCACTACTTGGTGTTCCGAATACTATACCTGTTTGACCACCTGTTGTACCGTTCGGAGATACATAAAAACGATCTATCCGGGGGTCAGCATTAAATTTATAATAATCAATAGCATATTTACTGGCTTTTGCCCAATCCCGCTGGCTGCCTGTTCCATTTTCTGCAGTATTAAATACCCTGTAGTACGGACTTGGTTTAGTTCCAAAAAAACCAGGCTGTATTTGTGCAGATTCGCCGGGAGCAATAAAACCGTCGGCTGTAATTTTAGAAACCTGGGTAGCTATATTTACACCGGGTGCTACAGACATAGTGGTAACACCATTGTGAAGATGAACCAACATCCTTAAGCGTAAAGTATTGGCAAACTGTTTCCACTTGGTCAGGTTACCCTTGTACATGAAATCAGTAGTAGCAATATCAGGATTCTTTACCACATCGGTAAGAGCCGGAGTATTTAATAATACTATAGCCGCATCCAGGTCACCAAAAATGGCATTATAAATATCAACACCTTTATCATACTTAGGGGTAGCTGAAGCAGTGCCCTTAAAAGCGTCTGAATATGGTGCATTGTTGTATATGTCAACCACCCATGCCATGCTTTGAGATTTCATAATCCTACCAATTGCTTCATACGTACCAGAACCTGCAGCTGCAGCCTTTTTAATAAGTATGTCATAGTTAGTAGCATTGGCATACAGGGGATTCCAAGCATCTCCTACACGGAAGTCGTTGGTAAAGGCATATGTTTCTTCTTCATTAAAAGACTGGAAAGACCCTGATCTTGCACCATGCCCCATCCACCAACTAAGTACCCAGAAATTATTAGATATAGTTGAAGCAGTTACCTGTTGTGCCGGAGGTAATAGTAACGATGGTGAAACAGAACCATCTGTTACATCATCCGGGTTTGAGTTAATATCAAATTTTTCTTTACTGCATGATCCAGCACCAAATCCAACAGTTGCCAGAGCAATGATGTAAAATATTTTATTGTATTTCATATCTGTAGTGTTTTAAAAATTAAAATCTTAATGCCAGGTTAGCTCCAAAAATTCTTGTTGGAGGAGCGTTGAATGCAGTACTTCTTCCGGTAGCATTTCCATTGAAAGCCGCATTACCATTACCACCCTGAAATTCAGGATCAGTCCACACATTAGACTTTGGAACCCACATAAACAGGTTTCTACCGCTAATACCTAATGACGCACCTTTAATAACAGTAGCCAACTTAGATCCGAATAATTTTCCTACTGGGATATCATAATTAATAGCTACTTCCCGTATTTTCCAAAAGGCACCATCTGCCAGATAATTAGTCGTAACTGCTGTATTCAAGTCACTATTCCAGAACAAACGACCATATTGCTGCGTATAAATGTTGCTATTAGCAATGTATTTACCAGCATTGGCAGGATCTTCATAAGAAGAATTAGGGAATACAAAAGCACGGCGACCGTTTTGTCCACTACGTTCTGATATACCATTATCATCCATAAAACCACCTAACTGATCTGCCACTATTTGGTTACCACCACGATAGTCAGCTACAGCACTGAAAGTGAGGGCTTTCCAGCTAACATTAAGGCTCATACCTATAAAGTCAGTTGGGGTTGTTTTACCAAATTGAGTAAGATTTGAGTTTTGTGATGGCATACCTGTCATTCTATCAACAATTACACGACCCTGATCGTCTCTTACATAATCTGTCAACTTAAATACGTAAGCAGACTGTCCAACGATTGCATAGTTAAAATTTCCTATTCCCAACTCACTAACTCCATCAATCAAAGAAGTGATTTCATTTGTTTGCTTTGTGTAATTGATCTTAAAATCAATGTTCACATTTTTGAGTTTAACTAAAGGAGTAAAACGAAGATCAAATTCCATCCCTTTATTTGTAAAAGCACCGGCATTTCTGATTGCGGTAGTATAACCAGTAGTATTAGAAAGCTGGATATTGATTACCTGATCTGTATTGTCCTGAGTGTAAAAAGTAGTTTCGAAGCTAATTCTGTTTTTAAGGAAACTTACTTCCATGCCCACCTCTTTATTCACTACAAACTCTGGGTTATACTTCTGATCCACCGTGGTTGGATTTACCTGGAAGCCCAACACATCACCATAAGGGAAGAATAGACTTTGGTTGAATACGTTTTGATATCCATAAACAGGTACAGTTACGTTTGCAGTTTTAGTAACGGCACCCCTCAATTTCAAATAACTGATTAATTTGCTTGATTTTAAACCAGGAATAACCTCATGTAATAAGAACGAAGTACTAACACCCGGATAAAAGAAGCCAATATCATCTTTACTTTTATATACAGTCGGATTAGAAAGACGACTATCGAAGTCATAACTACCGGTAGCTTCAAGGAAAGCCCAGTTCTTATAGTCAAAAGAGAATTTACCAAAATATCTTTCCAATCTATTTTTTGAATTGTCAACATTTACGGTTGGCTCACCTTTACGAAGTTGTACGGTTAACAGATTGGCATTTCCCAGATTATTACTTCCATTGCTTAAGAAACGGAAAGTAGATTCTCTGTAAGACTGACCTAACAATAGACCAAGACCGAATTTGTTGAATTTTTTGCTCATGATAGCAAAAATCTCAGAAGTAATTCTTCTGTTTACTGCATTCGAATTGGTAACAGCTGCGGTTATATTCTGGGTACCGTGATCTCTCAGGGTAGCATGGAATGCAGAATAAGTAAATGCACCACGGGTAGAACGGGCATCAGCACTGGAGAAGGTAGCACCTGCTCTATAAGTGAACTTTAACCAGGAAGTGGCTTTAAAGTTCAACTCACCATTACCAAATATTTCATCTTCATTACCAGTTTCCCGGTAATTATCTTTTGCGAAATAAGGTGTTTTACCATTGTTGTCCAGATATGGAGAATAATAGCCATTGGGACTTGAGAAATAATCATTTCTCCAATCGCTGAAACGGCTAAAAGGAATCTGACCTGGTGTACTTGTTACTCCATAATATACAATCTGGTTGTTATTAGTAACATCATATTGAGACTGAGTGTAACGCATTACAAAGCCAGCTTTAAATCTACCGGTTTCTCTTTCTGCCCTCATTGTAACAGTACGTCGCTCATTTTTATCGCCGGGCATAGTACCGTTGATAGAAACGTTCTGAGCACTAAGATAGAAATCACCAGCAGAATAAGACAAGTCTGTTTGAAGAGTCATAGCGTTATCGTAGAAATCCCTTCTGCCATTTTTCACATAAGAATAAGGCACTAGATATTTGTCGCCGTTTTCTGAATCCTGCCCTATCTGAACGATACTGCCATCAAATTCAGGACCCCAGCTTTGTTGTTCTATCGACTCGTAGGTGCCATATCCATTAGCATCAGGAGAAAAGCCTGAACCAAAACGTTCCTGAAACTTAGGCATAAAAGATACTCTTTCTTGCTGAACAGTTTGGCTTAATGTAACAATTGGTTTAGCCTTATTCCCCTTTTTTGTAGTAACAACGATTGCACCGTTTACACCATCTGGTCCATATACCGCTGTACCAGAAGCTGACTTCAAAATAGCAACGTCTGCAATGTCATTTGGGTTAATAGAACTTAAAAATCCAAGTGGCACCGGAACTCCATCTAATACCAACATAGGCTGATTATTACCGGTAAGTGAACGGATACCTCTGAAAGTGATACGGGTGTCACCAAATACACCACTGTTGGTGGTGGCAATGTTAACACCTGACAATTTTCCTGTCAATCCATTTTGAAGATTAGTTACTTTAGCCTGTGTAAGTTCTGTAGCTTTTACATTGGCTACAGAATAACCCAGCTCTTTAGTCTGGCGGGCTTGACCAAGAGCCGTTACCACTACTTCAGTTCCTGAAAAAACTAATGTTTTTACAGAAAAATTAATAGAATTTCCAGCACCCACCGTTGCTTCACTCATCTCCATTCCTGAGCTCGATGCTACCAGAATGTCGCCAGTTTTAGCTAAAATGCGGAATTGGCCGATATTATCGGCTGATACACCAGTACGGGTACCTTTAATAGTTACAGATGCGCCAGGTACAGGGTCACCCTTTTCATTGGTTACAGTTCCGGTAATCGACCGGTTCTGACCAAATGCTAGTGCAGAAACGAGCATTAGCATCGTAAACAGTGTAGCGATTTTTCTCATGTTAACGTTAATTTTAATAATTTAAAAGCATTGATTATCAAGGCAAATCGTCAAATTTCAATAGGATAGGGATTTAACAAAGACACAGATGTATCTAAAAATGCTGCCGCAAGGTAATTTTTTTTTTAACAAATACTTAAAGAGGGCAAAAAAAAATAAAAAAACTACCATTTTATCCATCTGGCCGCTAAAAAAGCAGTCTCGAAAATGAGTGGTATAATCCAGCGGCCTGATGGAAATAAGCTCAGAAAATCCATCGAGCCTGTAGCTTTAACTCGCTCCGCCTGTTTCCCTGAATTTCATCGAGTCCTGAGCCTACTGTATTCCTGTTTTTATAGATAGTTTGCGCCCAACGGAGCCAAAAAGAGATTTTTTTGGTTAAATCGTAGTTGAGGGTAAGATAATAGCGAAACCCTTTATCTGAAAAGGCGGGAATTGAGTAACTATATAATACATCGTTTTCATAGGCATAAATCCGGGAATCGTAGCCATCAGTTTCAAAATACTGGAGCCTCAGCACCCCAGATATTGATTTCAGCATTGGTTTATAGATAAAATCAAAAAAAGTGAGGAAGCCGTTTTCTTTATTTACTCCATTGTTATCATACCAAAGTAGTTCAATCCGATTTCGCAGGGCAATAGCTGGGTTAATTCTATACATTATCTGTGTCCGCCAGGTTTGTTTGGGAATGGTGGCCAGAAAATTAGTGACAGTGGTGTTGTCTGATTGATTGGACTGTTTGGTTTCGTTCCTAAATCTTGTATATATTTCTACTTGCCGGTTGGGAGTATAAGTTACCTGCGCCAGGTAATCTTTCCCTTGGCTTGGGGCATCTACCAAATATTTCAACCACGGAAACCTATATACATCACCATACGCATCTACCCGCCAACCAATGGCAGGACGAATAGTGACACCGGCATAGAAACCTGTTTCATTTGT
>JANORJ010000242.1:0-3080 GCA_031415255.1 Chitinophagaceae bacterium
TGGCTCATAGCCTCCTTAGAAGCAGCAATAATTCTACAATACAGGTCTTAAAAATGTTGTACTTTTCCGTTTCGACCGGGCAAGCAAAGCAATCAAGAGAAGATTAAGGCAATTTCAAAGAATACAGAACGTTTACCATTAAGGACTTTGGTTATACTTTGAATACAAGCTTTTCCTCTTTTAAAATGAAGCAGCTACCTTGCGAATGAAAACATTAATTGTTGAGATGAAAAAAATTCTTTTAACCCTTACGGTTTGTGTGGCTTTGGTGAGTGTGTCAAGTGCCCAGGATCCAAACTTTTCTCAATTCTTTTCCTCCCCGCTTACGCTTAATCCTGCGCTAACAGGTAAGTTTGACGGCACATTTCGTATTGCCGGCAATTATCGCAATCAATGGCCTACTATTAATAATGCATTCGTTACCAAAACAGTTTCTGTTGATTTTGGTGTTTTAAAAAACCGTTTGGCAGAAATTGATCAGATGGGTGTAGGTATTCTTGCTGTAACTGACAGGGCAGGCGATGGAGTACTTGTTACCAATTATTCCGGTTTATCACTGGCCTATCATAAAGGACTGGATGAAAACGGCTTTCACCAGATTGGTGCCGGCTTTCAGGGTACGTATGTAAACAAAAGGCTAGATATAAATAAAGTTGACTTTGAAGATGAACTGACACCACTAGGCTTTACCGGAGTAACCAGTGAGATTTTTACTAATAAACAGGTTAATGTTAGTTATGTTGATATAAATGCAGGCATTCTTTATAATGGTAGCACCAACGGTTACAATAATTTTTATTTTGGGGCTTCCATGTATCATATTAACAGACCAAAAGAAAGTTTTCAGGGTGGGGACTATTTGCTGGCTACGAGAACTACGTTGCAGGCAGGTGGAAAAATTCCGGTGGGCTCTTATCATGGATTACATATTGCCGCTAACCACAGCATACAAGCTAAAGCACACAACACTACAGTAGGCGGTGCTTTTTCTTATAATGTAAATAATACCGATGAAAATCCCACCAATGTTTATATAGGAGCCTGGTATCGTTTTAAAGATGCCGCTATTCCTTACATTGGTTTAGAATTTAATGGGTTGCATATTGGTGCCAGCTATGATGCCAACACTTCCAGTCTGAAACCAGCCTCTAATTCAAGAGGTGGAATGGAAATTTCAATGATTTATATTAAGAAGCCGTCTGACCCTAATGCGAAGAAGTTGAACTGCCCGAGGTTTTAATTGCTATCAAAAAAAATCATCTGTTATTCGAAATTTTCAGTTTCGCAGTTGTATCTTATCGCCTGCAGCAATTACATCTTCATTAACAATGGAAGCAGGAACCAGCCGAACAACGTAATAAGAATAACTGCTACAATATTCATTACAAACCCCGCCTTTGTCATTTGCCTGAGTTTGATATGTCCACTGGCAAATACAATTGCATTAGGTGGTGTTCCCATCGGCATCATACTTGCGCAGCTGGCAGCTAAAGTCATGGGGATGCCTAGCAAAAGTGGGTTCATACCAATGGCATCTGCCAATGATGAAACCACGGGGGCAAACACAATTACCTGCGCCACATTGCTCATTACCTCACTTATGAAAAGTGAAACCGTAACCACGACTAATACCAGTATCAGTCCGTTTCCGGAAAACTGCGCAAGCCACTGACCGAGTTGTTGCATCAGGCCTGCTTTTTCCAATGCACCTGCCAGACAAATGCCGCCGCCGAATAATAATAAAATGCCCCAGGCCATTTTACTGGTATCGCCCCATTCTAATAAAGAGTCATTGTTTTCATCCTGAGCTTGTCGAAGGATACTACCCGATGGACAAATAAACAATGCCACCGCACACATTACAGCAATAATTGTATCATCAAGTTTAACTAAATTCTGTGCATCATTAATAATACCTCTTGTTATCCATAACAACGCTGTAGCGATAAAAATAAACATGACCCTTTTTTCGGCTACTGATATAGAGCCTAACTGTTGAATTTCATTCCGTATTAGTTGCTTTGTACCATCATCAGATTTTATCCGGTTAGGAAAAAGCCATTTTACCATTACCCAGTACAAAGCCGCTAACAGTAAAATAGCCAACGGTGTACAGATAAGCATCCAGTTTACAAAGTCTATATCATAATCGTATTTCTTCTGGATATAACCCACATATGCCACGTTGGGTGGTGTGCCGATAATAGTTGCAATGCCGCCGATGTTAGAAGCATAAGCAATGGCTAGCATAATAGTGAGTGAAAAATTTTTGATATTTCCTTCGCCCCTGTTGTTTTCCTTCATCACATGTATTACCGAGAGGGCTATCGGAAACATCATCATGGTAGTGGCAGTATTGCTCAGCCACATACTTAATAAACCTGTTGCTAAAATAAATCCCAATATAATTCTGTCGCCGCTTGTTCCCGTAATCCTTACAATATTTAGTGCAATACGTTTGTGCAAATTCCATTTTTCTATTGCAAGCCCCAGCATAAAACCACCCATAAATAAAAAGATAATGGGATTGGCATACGGAGCCGCTGTTTCTTCTAATTTGGAAATATTGAGTAGAGGGAAAAGAATCAATGGTAACAACGCTACCACCGGCATTGGTAATGCTTCTGTTACCCACCAGGTAATCATTAATCCCGCAATGGCCAATACTTTAGCAGCCGCTGGCGACACACCAAAGGGATTTACAAAATAAAGCAGCAGCGCAATCGCTATTCCTGCCAGTAGTGAAATGAATTTGAGTTGTTGTTTTGTCAAGCAGTCAGATTTGACCTGAAAATACAATCTATTTTGGTCTGCCGCTTACAAAAGGATTTCCTTTTATATAAAAGCGGTATGGTAACAGTGCATCTTCGCCGGCATAATCAACTCCTATCCGGGGTGAGGCGGCTATTTCCTTTTTGCTAAAAACAAATCCATCAGCAGCAATAAACAGTTCTTTACTTCTTAATGAATAGCCACTATGAAGTGTAAAGAGACCTAGTGCCTTTGATAAATTGCCCGGCCCCTTTGTCAATGTATTATCCAACTTTGCCTTGCCAACTCTTTTTAGCATTACACCAATT
>JANORJ010000243.1:0-4673 GCA_031415255.1 Chitinophagaceae bacterium
CTTTTTTACATTTATACATACTTACTGTTCCGGTAAGTTCTTCTATAACATACGCAAACTTATTGCTGGGATGAAATGTAAAAAGCCGTGGCCCCGAACCGGGTACAGATTGCACAAAAGGTTGTTTCGCTGGTGTTAACTTTCCAGTAGTTGCATCAAAGGAATAGATCATCACTTTATCAATGCCGAGGTCGGTAACAAAAAGATATTTGTTATCATCAGAAATTATGGCACCATGTGTATGCGGCCCTTTTTGTCGTTCTGGATTTTTTCCAGTACCGATATGTTGTATGGTTGTGGCAATGCCAAGGCTGCCGTCTGCATTTATCGGAAGCACTGATAAACTTCCGCTACTATAGTTAGAAGCAAATAACCATTTACCTGTCTTATCTGTTTCCACATGGCAAGGGTGGTCGCCACCAGAAAGTTGGCGGTTAATAAAAGTAAGAATACCGGTTGCCTTGTTAAATGAAAAGGAAGCAATATCTCCACCTTTACCATCCTGTGGCGCAGTTTCATGCACCGCATACACAAATTTTCCATCGGGAGAAACTGTTACAAAAGATGGATTAGGAGTTTTAACATGACTTATGGCTGTTGCCGAACCGTCTGTACTGTTGAATTTATAAACATACACCCCTTCACTTTTTGGCGAATCATAAGTGCCAACAATCATATAGTAATCCTGACCATTTGATGCAAGGAAAAACAATGATAACAGAACAGAAAAAAGTAACCTCATAGTAACCATTTTTAAAAGTGAATATCTCTTTTTAAAATGAATTTAACAAAACCTCTATTAATACTGGCACGGTCTGGCACAATCTTGTCATTGTATGTAGGAATCAAAATTATAAACAATTAAAAATTTTAAGCCATGAAAAAAATATTTACTTTATCAGCTATTATTCTCTCTATCACCCTCTTTCTCAGTAGCTGTGTTAAAAACAGTCTTCCTCCAGACAATGATAACTACTGGTTATCAAAAGAACAGGGCGAAGTAGTTTACAGCGATACGTATTGCAGCTATTTTGTTGTTGAAACGTATTACGGATTCAACATTGTAAGAGCATACGGTAATTACAAGCCTTATGAAAATAGTATTGTGTATGGTAACTTTAGCAGCCCCGGCACCAGGGATATGTATAACTATTCAACCGGTGTTGTTTTCTCCGGCACTGTTACCGACTACTGGCTTACCTATACCGAAGCTCAGGATGCACTTGATTTTTACTGCCCATTTGCTGGTAAAAGTGCAACGGGACAAGCCACAACAAGAGAGTTTAAGAAAGCCACTACAGTCTTCAAGAAATAAGAAGTTAAGATTATTAACATATTACCCTGTACCGTTTCAAACGGTCGGGGTATTTTTTTATAGACCTATCACATAGTCAGTCAAAGTGATTGATGGTTTTCCTAAATCATTCCAGGTTTTTTCACTTTCAAATTTCTCCGGGTATTTATTCAGTGCTTCGCAAATACGGGCAGCATAGTTCATTTTTTGGCTGAAGTTGCCGAGGAATTTTAATACACCAAGTGGCAGCCTCATAGCTTTTGCCGGCATCTTATAATTGCGGAAGAAAATTTCTGCTACCGCATTCCAATCATATCCAATTTCACCTTGTATTGTATATTCCTGATTATTACCATCGGCGATCTGGAATGCTTTTGCTACTTGTTTACCATAATCTTCAGCCGCCACAAACCACATTTTCGCTACTGACCCATTTACCATCATCAGTTTATTGCCCCTGAGCATTTGTTGATCCAAACATTCCATGAATGTGGAAGGACGAAAAACAGAATAAGCAATGCCTGATGAACGAATGGCATCCACAGCTTTGTGTTTTATATCAAAAGCCCACCAGTTAAAACCATTCATGCCTTGGTAGTTTTTGACCAATGAAGACAGGTAACCAATTCTCTTGATACCTGTTTCTTTCCCAACTGCTATTACATTGGCTATCCCTTCCCGTTCTGTTTGTGGATTTTTTTCTTTAGAAGATTGGCTAACAGATAAATTGAGGTAAACAATATCCTGACCGGAGAAAGCTTTTTTCAAGCTTTCTTTATCAAATACATCTCCTTGTATAATTTTTGCAGCAGGAAATAGTTGGTGCACTTTGTTTACATCCCTTGCCAGCAGGGTTATTTCAAAACCGGCATTGATTAATTGAAGGGCAACCGGTTTGCCCAGCATTCCTGTTGCCCCAATAAATAAAATCTTTTGCAATCGTTACAATTTTTTCAATGAATCAATAATCTTTTGATGTGTCTCTTCATCGCTTAGCTGTTGTGGTATAAAATTTTCGCCAATCACTTTCTCATACAATTCAATATATCTTTTAGAAATAGTATCCACCCATTCATCACCCATTTTCGGAACAGTTTGTCCTTCTTTACCCATAAAATTATTCGCTATCAGCCATTCCCTAACAAACTCTTTACTCAATTGCTTTTGTCTTTCGCCTTTGATTTGTCTTTCTTCAAAGCCATCAGCATAAAAATATCTTGAACTATCGGGAGTATGAATTTCATCCATCAGGTAAATTGTATCACCTATTTTACCAAACTCATATTTTGTATCCACCAGAATTAATCCCTGCTTAGCTGCAATTTCTTTTCCTCTTGTAAAAAGCTTTAACGCATAAGCAGATAAAGTTTCCCATTCACTTGCTGTTGCTAAACCTGTTTTCATTATTTCTTCCGCCGAAATATCTTCATCATGTCCTTCAGAAGCTTTGGTGCTGGGTGTAATGACAGGGGTGGGGAAGTAGTCATTTTCTTTCATCCCTTCCGGCATTTCTACTCCGCATAATAATCGTTTACCATCCGCATAGGTTCTCCAGGCATGGCCGGTAAGGTTTCCCCGCACCACCATTTCTATTTTAAAAGGTTCGCACCGTTTGCCGATCGAAACATTTGGGGCAGGCACCTCCGTTAGCCAGTTAGGGCAAATATCCTTTGTGGCATCGAGCATATATGCAGCAATCTGGTTTAAAACCTGTCCTTTAAAAGGGATGGGGCGGGGCAAAATGACATCGAATGCGGAGATACGGTTGGAAGCTATCATCACCAGCCAATGGCTACCGATAGAATAAACGTCACGAACCTTGCCACGGTAAAAAGCTGTCTGATTGGGGAAAGAAAAATCACTCATTTTTCGAAAGTATGAAGGGTGACAATAATAACTAACTCCGGGGGCTTTAAAATTTCAACAATTTATCCCTGCCTGACCAAACTAACGGGTCAGTCAGGCTGAAAAGCAGCCCCACCGTTCATTTGAAGTAGGTCTGCCCGGCATCCTGTTTAATGAATGTAAAACAATGAAGTCCGGGAGTCTTTAGCTTTAAAAATTAAATTTTTAGATAAACTTTACAATGCTTATTTTTCCGTCAAATTCCTCCGAAGGAGTTCCTTCGGTACAAAACTAAAATCTCCTTATTATGAGAAAAAGCTACCGCTATTTGTCTGCTTGGCTGATGGCTGTCTTGTTTTCGATTGCTGCTAATGCCCAATCAGTTAACCTTTCCGGAACCGTTCGTAACGCAACTAACAAAGAAGGTGTAGTGGCAGTTACCGTTGCCGTTAAAGGCAGCAGTCTTGCCACTTTTACTAACCCTAACGGTGAGTTTAGCCTCAAAGTTCCAAAATTACCCGTCGTACTTATTTTTACTTCTACCGGTGGATATGATGCACAAGAAGTAACTGTTTCTGATGCTGCCCAACCCGTTAGTGTTGACTTAAAAGTTAACTCTGTAATGGGACAGGAAGTAATAGTTGCCGCCAACCGTGTGCCAACAAGAATATTAGAATCTCCGGTGTCGATAGAAAGATTGAGTAGTTCTGCACTTAAAAACGCAGCAGCTCCTAGTGCTTACGAGGCTATTTCCAATATGAAAGGCGTGGATGTACATACGGCAAGTTTAAACTTCCGTACAGTTACTACCCGTGGTTTTGTAAGCAGTGGTAACACCCGGTTAGTTCAGCTAATTGATGGTATGGATAATCAAGCTCCCGGTTTGAACTTTGCAGTAGGCGGTATTATTGGTTTAACAGATTTAGATGTAGATAATATAGAAGTACTTCCCGGAGCTTCATCAGCACTTTATGGTTCTGGTGGTATGAACGGCACTGTACTGATCAACAGCAAAAGCCCTTTCAAGTACACTGGTTTAAGTTACAACATTAAACAGGGAATGATGCATGTAGATAGCAAGCAACGTAGTACCTCTCCTTATTATAACTGGTCTTTTCGCTGGGCTAAAAACTTTAAAAATAAATTTGCTATAAAACTGGCTGCTGAATTAGTAAAAGGCAACGACTGGCAGGCAGAAGATTATAGAAATAAAAGACTTGACAACACAGGTTTGTTTTCTGTTGCCGGTGGAAACCGCCAGAACACACCAGATTATAATGGTATCAACACTTATGGTGATGAAACAAGTGTGAACATTGCTGCTTTATCTCAAGTTTTGCAGGCTACAATTGTCGGTGGAGTGCTTCAAGCTACAGTTGGGACTGTAAATTTGAATACTCAAGCTACTAATTATTTTGGCGCCATTGGTAATCCAACGTATCCAACTAATGCACAAGTAGCAAATTTCATTGGACTTTTTCCTGCACAATTACAACCTGCAGCACAACTTTTCGTTCCTTTTTATCTTGCTAAC
>JANORJ010000244.1:0-8768 GCA_031415255.1 Chitinophagaceae bacterium
CCAACTATAGACTACAAATTTTTAAAATGGGTAAAGAAACTCTTAAGTACACTAACAACGAAGTAACCGTTGTCTGGAAACCGAAAACCTGTATTCATGCAACCATTTGCTGGAAAGGATTGATTGAAGTATTTAATCCTAGAGAAAGACCGTGGGTAAAAATGGATGGAGCTACAACGGAGAAGATAATTGAACAGGTGCGGCAATGCCCAAGCGGTGCATTGAGTTATTATCTGAATGCTGAAGTTGCGG
Organism: Chitinophagaceae bacterium; assembly: GCA_031415255.1. Lineage (GTDB taxonomy): Bacteria > Bacteroidota > Bacteroidia > Chitinophagales > Chitinophagaceae > JJ008. The sequence continues at coordinate 253 of JANORJ010000244.1, forward strand.
CTGATAAAATAGTAGCTGAAGCAGCTCAAATAATGAAAGTAGAAGTAACGCCAAATGGTCCTTATCTTATTAAAACGGAATGCCTGATTATGCATAGTGATGGCCGGGAAGAAACGAAGACGGGAACGGTGGCTTTATGTAGATGCGGTGCTTCTGCTAACAAACCTTATTGTGATGGAGGACATCGGAAGGTTGGATTTGTGGGATAGCATCAAAATTTCGCAGGAAAACAAATCTTTACATAGCCCAAACAAATGGCAACCAATGAAATTGAGGCAATAAAAATTGTTTTGCAACCGCTTAAGGTTTTCACCCTGCTTTTTTCCTTAACTCCTCTTAATAAAGTTGTCACTCCCAATATGAAATAAATTAAAGCAAGACCAAAAGGAATCAGAAATAATACAGTAAGAATTAGAAAAAGGATCGAAGAAAGCATATTAAATTTTTTTAGCCATCTTATACCCATTCTTCATCAACCACTGCAATACTTTTTCCCGTTGGTCGCCCTGCACTATTATTTCTCCGTCCTTAGCAGAGCCGCCGGTGCCGCAAAATGATTTTAGTTTTTTACCCAACTCTTGCAGGTCTTCTTCTTTACCAATAAATCCATTAACCAACGTAACGGCTTTGCCTGCCCGGTGTTTGGTATCCAAACGTATTTTTAGTTTTTGTTGAGCCTGGGGCAATGTTTCTACATTCGATTGCTCTTCTTCAAAAGAAAAATTGGGGTCGGTGCTGTACACAAATCCTCTTGTATCTGGTTTATTCTTCTTTGACATACTTCTAAACTATTACGGCCTTCAAACTTAAATCCAAACTCTTTGCCTGGTGTATTAATGCACCTACACTTACATAATCAACACCGGCTTTTGCGTAGTCTTCTATATTTTCCAAATTAATTCCGCCACTTGCTTCTGTTTCAAATGTTTCACCAATTAAATCTGCCGCCTCTTTTACCAATGCAGGTGTAAAATTATCAAGCATAATGCGAAACACTTTTCCTTTGCCCATTGCCAGTACTCTCTTCACATCCTCAATGCTTCTGGTTTCCACTTCTATTTTTAATCCCGGTTTTACTGTTTGTACATATTCTGCCGCTTTATCAATTGCCTTTTCTATTCCACCACAATAATCAATATGGTTGTCCTTCAGCATTATCATATCATACAATCCAAACCGATGATTAACACCGCCGCCAATCTTCACCGCTTCTTTTTCCAGCAAACGAAAATTGGGAGTTGTTTTTCTGGTGTCCAGCAATTTTGTTTTATAGCCTTTTAATTTATCGGTGTATTCTTTTGTTAGTGTTGCTATACCACTCATCCGCTGCATACAATTCAACACTAAACGTTCGCATTGCAAAATAGTATGTACCAACGCCTCTACTTCAAAAGCCTTTTCACCATACTTCATATCATCTCCATCTTTTTTGAAAGAAGTAAAAAAGGATGCCGGTTCTTTATATTTGAAAATTTTTTCAGCCACCTGCATTCCGGCGAGTACACCGTCTTGTTTTATTTTCAATACGGCCTTACCTTTTGCGTCAGCGGAAATGCTTGATAAAGTGGAATGGTCGCCATCGCCAATATCTTCTTTCAGGGCTTCATCTACCAGATGGTGCAATTGTTCATCAAAACTCATAGCTGCAAAAATACTACTTCATCGTTAGCTTCGTAATACTCAATAAAAAAACCCCGACGATTGCTGCCGGGGTTTTCAACTATTTTAAATTGATTTACTCGATTGACTGAAAGCGGATTTCTTTTACTACTTCTTTACCGTTTTTAATTTTCATAAAAACATTAGTACGAAAATTACCAGCATTGGTTTGTAACGTACCAATACAGAAGTGACCACTGGGTGAATCGCCTTTGTGTTTTAATTCAAAGCCTTTTACACCATTATTGCCAAAGAAATCTTTTATAATAAGCTGGGCTTGTGCTTTGCTATAGCTGTCGCTTTTATCGGGAAGTGTAAGTTCCACATTCTCATCAAAGAATCCGGAAAGTTGTGTAGAGTTGCCGGAACGTAATGCCCCGATAACTTCATCTATTCTATTCTGTGCTGTAAATGAAGACAGCATCAAAACAGCACCAAGCAGTAAGGTTGATAATATGCGTTTCATAACAAAATAGGTTTTCACAAGAGTACTAATCTAAAAACATGCCACAGTAAAGATGGTTTTTTTATCAGATACTAAACTACTAAAAATCAGCAGTTTTTCCGCATTAAGGCTGGCAAATAGCGGATTTGAATGTAGTTTTACAGGGTACGGACGGGCAATTGCCCCTTGAAAATGAATGTATTTGTACTAACTATAAATGTTAATAAATAATGTCACAAAAAAAAGTCATTCTGGTCATCATGGACGGTTGGGGATTGGGAAAAGTTGCTTCTTCAGATGCTATTCAAAACGCCAATGTGCCCTTTACAAAGTCTTTATATACAAAGTATCCTAACACTACATTGATTACCTGCGGAGAGGCGGTTGGTTTGCCAGAAGGGCAAATGGGTAATTCGGAAGTTGGCCACCTGAATATTGGCGCAGGCCGGGTGGTGTATCAGGAGTTGCAGCGAATAAATGTAGCTGTCCGGGATGGTTCGTTTGCTAAAAATGAGGTTTTGCTAAATGCTATTCGTTTTGCCAAAATCAATAATAAACCGTTTCATCTTTTAGGGTTGGTAAGTGATGGTGGTGTTCACTCACATATCAACCATATAAAAGCAATTGTAGATACCTGCAAAGCAGAAGGGTTATCCCAAGTGTTCATCCATGCTTTTACTGATGGCCGTGACTGCGACCCAAAAAGTGGCCTTGCTTTTATGATAGAACTACAACAACATCTCAATTATTCTGTTGGAAAAATTGCAACCGTAAGTGGCCGTTATTATGCTATGGACCGGGACAAACGTTGGGAAAGAGTAAAGCTGGCCTATGATGCAATGGTTAATGGTGTTGGCGAAAAAGCAACTGATGCTATTGCCGCAGTGGAAAATGCTTATGCAAATAATATTACTGACGAATTTATTAAACCAACTATTATAGTAGACGAAGGACAACAACCTTTAGCCACTATTAAAGATGGTGATGTAGCTCTTTGCTTTAATTTTCGCACCGACAGATGCAGAGAAATAACACAGGTATTAACTCAATCGGGTATTTCAGAATTTGGATTACATCCCCTATCGCTTCATTATACCACCATGACAGAATATGACCATACCTATATTAATGTCAACGTTATTTTTGAAACAGATAACTTAAACAATACATTGGGTGAAATTTTGGAAAAAAATGGATTGAAACAAATCCGCACTGCGGAAACAGAAAAGTATCCGCATGTTACTTTCTTTTTTAGCGGCGGTCGGGAAAAAGTTTTTGAAGGCGAAAGCAGAATCATGGTGCCTTCGCCAAAAATAGCTACTTATGATTTGCAACCCGAAATGAGTGCCATTGAACTTACCAATGCATTAATACCTGAAATACAAAACAAGTCGTTTGATTTTTGTGTGCTCAATTATGCCAATACAGATATGGTAGGCCATACCGGTGTTTGGCAAGCCGCAATAAAAGCAGCAGAAACAGTTGACAAATGTGTAGAAAGCATTGTTACAACAGGTTTGCAAAATGGTTACACAATCTTTCTTACTGCCGACCATGGCAATTCTGATTATCTGATAAATGAAGATGGATCACCCAACACTGCTCACACATTAAACCCTGTTCCATTTTTTATTATTGATAATAGTTGGAAAGGGAGTATTAAGCCGGGAAAGTTAGGAGATATTGCGCCAACGATTTTAACGATGATGGGATTAGAAATACCAGCGGAAATGACAGGGAATGTGTTAATTTAACTAAATAAAAAAAATGCGATGAAAAAAATTTTGAGATATACAGCCCTTTTTTTGCTCGCCGCATTAATTATTATCCAGTTCTTTCGCCCAAAAAAAAACAAACAGGAAGGAGAGGCTATGAATCATATCAGCAGAGTCTATGCAATTCCTGATGAGGTGAATACGATTCTGAAAAAAGCCTGTTATGATTGCCACAGCAATAATACCCGCTATCCATGGTATGCCAATATACAGCCTGTTGCCTGGTGGCATGCAAAACATGTCAATGGTGGAAAAAAAGAACTGAATCTTTCTGAATTCGCTGGCTATAACCCACGGAGACAATATAAGAAAATGGAAGAAATAATTGATGAAGTAAAAGAGGGAAAAATGCCGTTGAACTCTTATACCCGGATACATAAAGATGCAAAGCTTACAGACGAGGAAAAAGGTAAAATTACCAGCTGGGCACAAGCTGTAATGGATAGCCTGAAAGCAAAATACCCCATTGACAGTCTTATCAGAAAAAAATAGCCTTACTTTTGTTTTCTGACTTTTTTCAACTTGAGAGCAGCGAACAAAAAGATAACCAGTGTTTTATTCATACTGCTAGGATTTACTCCTTTGCTGTTCGTTCTTGTTTTTACTACCCGGCAGCAGTCCATCCGCCATGGTATGAAAGAAAGAATGGAAAAGCAATCGCTACATAGCATTACATTGGCTGATAATGAAATTCATTGGGTAAAAGCCGGAAAAGAAATTTGGGTTCATGGAAAAATGTTTGATATAAAAGCAACTGACCATAAAAACGGACTCACCACTTTTTATGGTCTTTACGATGAAGAAGAAACATTATTGAAATATGTTTTTAATACCGGGTGGAAGAAAGAAATGTCAGAACAAAATCAGTTGCTGAGTCAGCTTTTTCAATGTTTTCAGGGCATTTACTTTATACCGGTTACCAATAGCCCGATTATTTCCTGCAAACAAAATCAGTTGGCTTCACCCCATTCTCCCAAAATACAGAGCCAGTTTAAAACCATCCTCACCCCGCCGCCGCAGGCTTGATTACAGTTTTTATTTATTGATCAACTCAATTCTGTAATCAATCATTTAATTTATGAGAAAGTTTGCATTGCTTTCGGCATTGCTATATATGTGTGTATGTGCAACAGCGCAACAAGATACCACCAGCGAAAAAAACCTTGATGAAGTGGTGGTTTTTTCAAACAAATTTGCTGAGAAGAAAAAAAATCTGGCACAAAAAATTGATGTTATCAATGCCAGCACTATTGCAAAGTTTAATAGTCAGAATACCGGTGATTTATTAATCAATTCCGGTAACATATTTGTGCAAAAAAGTCAGCAGGGTGGCAGTAGCCCTGTTATACGTGGGTTTGAAGCCAGCCGTGTATTGCTGGTAGTAGATGGCATTCGGATGAATAATGCTGTTTTTCGTGCCGGTCACCTTCAAAATGCCATTACCGTAGATCAAAATATGCTGGAAAGAGTAGAAGTAATATATGGGCCGGCTTCTACTATGTATGGCAGCGACGGATTGGGTGGTGTTCTTCATTTCAGAACTAAATCACCGGTATTATCAACCAATGAAAAGTTGAAAGTTATTGGCAATGCTTTAGTAAGGTATAGTTCTGCCAATGAAGAAAAAACTGTACATGCTGATGTAAGCCTTGGTGGCAAAAAATTTGCCTGGCTTCAATCTTATACCTACAGCGATTTTGGTGATATGAAAATGGGAGATAATTATAAAAGTAAATATCCCAACTTCGGCAGACGGTCACAGTACATTAAAAGAATTAATGGCATTGACTCGGTTGTTAGTAACAATGATGACAGGGTACAACGTTTCTCCGGTTACAAGCAATGGGATATCACACAAAAATTGCTATTCAAACAAAGTGATAAAGTTTCTCATAGCCTCAATTTTCAATACTCTAATTCAAGCGATGTGCCGAGGTATGATCGCCTGCAGGATACCCGAAATTTTGGAGGCAGTATTGGCACCACATTACGATTTGCAGAATGGTATTACGGTCCGCAAACAAGGTTGATTACGGCTTACGAATTGAACGTACACCAGCCTGGGTTCTTCTTTAATGACCTTAGGATAAATCTGAATTACCAGAACATTAAAGAAAGCCGTCAACAGAGAGAGTACCGCCGCTACGATAGGTTTGACAGCCGTCGTGAAGATGTAAAAGTGATGGGCTTTATTATTGATGGAAGAAAAACCTGGGGCAATAATGAATTAAACGTTGGCATAGATGGTCAGTTGAATGATGTAAAATCGGTGGCCGACCGTACCAATCTTACTACCGGCGTTTTAACGAAATTAGATGCCCGTTATCCCGATGGAAAAAATAAAATGAATTATTTCGGTATGTATGCACAGCACTTACTCAAAATGAAAAATGGTAAATTAGTACTCAATGATGGTATTCGTTTGCAAAGTGTAAGTCTTCATTCCACTATAGTAGATAATTCATTTTTCAACTTGCCGGTTACGGATATTAAACAAACCCCTTTTGCAGTAACTGGTAATTTTGGAATTGTATATATGCCAAAATCTAGTTTTCGTATCACAGGTAATCTATCTTCAGGTTTCAGGGCACCCAATGTGGATGATGCAGTAAAAGTTTTTGAATCCAGCACTATCACACAAAGGGTGATTATTCCCAATGGAGACATTAAACCGGAATACACTTACAATTTAGATCTTGGTATCACCAAAACTTTCAACAACGTTGTGAGGATTGAAGTAACTGGCTTTTATACGTTGTACAACAATGCAATTGCATCTGCACCTTTTAAATTGAATGGGCAGGATTCAATTCTTTATAACGGCGTTAAATCCGCCGTGTATGCAAGCCAGAATGTAAACAAAGCTTATGTCTGTGGCGTTAACGCAAGATTGAAAATTGAATTAAGCAAAACCATATCATGGGATAATACAATCAGCCAAACCTATGGCCGGTATAAAAACCCTGATGGTTCTAAAAAACCATTAGACCATGTGCCACCGGTTTTTGGTAAAACAAATATTACTTACACTGGTAAAAAAATTACTACCGAAGTGTATGGTATGTTTAACAGTTGGAAAAAAATCAAAGATTACAATCCCGATGGTGAAGATAACGGGCAGTATGCCACAGCAGATGGAATGCCAGCTTGGTTCACCTTTAACTGGAGGGGTAGTTATGCATTTACCAAAACCCTTACGTTACAGGCAGGGGTGGAAAATATAGGAGACAGAAACTACCGGTATTTCGCCTCAGGGTTTTCTGCGCCGGGACGAAATTTCATAATAGCTCTCAGGGCTAACTTATAAATTTTCGCTTTCGTATTTCTTAAAAAGGGTGAAAGCATTGACTTTCACCCTTTTAATTTTTATAGCCTGATTAAATTTTACATTTCTGTGCAGCATCCGTACAGAAAAATTGTCTAAATTACAGGCAACCAAGGAAAGTTATGACGGAGGAAGCCATTTTAAAAGGTTGTTTGAATAATGATACTACCGCCCAACGGGAGTTGTACAACAGGTACAGCCCGAAGATGCTGGCTGTTTGTTATCGTTTTGCACACAACCGGGAAGATGCCGAGGATATGCTGCAGGAGGGTTTTATCAAAGTGTTTTTACAGATGCACACTTTTGAAAACCGGGGAGCTTTTGAAGGATGGATTAGACGAATAGTGGTACATACTTGTATCAATATTTTGAAGAAGAATAAAAAGTTCAATGAAAGTGTTGATATTATACATGCCACTGGGGTGCAGGTAAGAGAAGAAAGTGTGCCGGCCATTATTCAGGCCAAACAGGTGGTAGAATGTATAAGGCTTTTGCCAATTGGATACAGAACAGTACTTAACCTCTACGCTGTGGAAGGTTACAGTCACCGGGAAATATCCAATATGCTTGACATAGAAGAAAGCACCAGCCGCAGCCAGTATACCAGGGCTAGGGCTATGCTCGAAGATATTTTGATTCGGAAAAGAATATTACAGAAACCAAAACAACAAACCGATTGGCTTGCCGCCGTCAGTCAGCGATAAAAGCTTAACCCGCATCCTAAATTTGACGACTGGTTATGGAGAATAGATTTGACGATAGAGATTTTGAACAGTTTGTAAAACAAAATGCCGATCAGTACCGGATGTTTCCGTCTGAAAAAGTATGGAATGGCATTCATAATACACTTCATACCCGCAGACGTTGGTATGGTATAGGCCTTGGTTTATTAATACTAACTACCGGAGTTGTTACTTGGGTAATGTTAAGCAACTCAGAAAAAAATCAGCAAATAGTTAGCACGGCTCCTAAAATAACTGCCCGGCAGACAGTGGCAGAAAAGAAACAAATTCCTACAACCATTATTGCACCTGCAAAAACCGCTACCAACAAAAATCATTTCACTACTTCTGTTGATAACGTGGAAAAGAAATTATTTATAAAAGAAGCAGCTGTCAACCCAGAATCTGAAAGTTATAGCAACGCTACTGTTAGTGAGGTAGTGGCTCTGGCCAATACCAATCCCACGCCGTTGGCTAAAATAGAAATTACCCATCAGCCAGAATCTATTGCAAAAACAACCCCGCCGGTTAAGCAAATTGTATATAATAAAGAAGTTAACAACATCAATAGTGCTGTCAGGGTAAATGAT
>JANORJ010000245.1:0-2850 GCA_031415255.1 Chitinophagaceae bacterium
TCAAGATAGTCTTCATCTTTTAATTCGCCGGGTGCTTTTGTCCAGATGGGGTTAGTATTGTTAATGATGTTATCAACCTCAACCGATTTGTATTTTGGTTTCCCTTCTTCATCTTCACCGTCGGGTTCGGATTCTGTTTTGGTACCAAACTGCACCGGCACTGGTAAAAACTTTGCATACTTATCTAATATAGCACCGATACGGCTTTCATCTAAAAACTCTTCTGACTCTGCATTGATGTAGAGAATAACATCGGTACCTCTTTCTGTTTTGCTGCCTTCGGATATTTCAAAACTGGTGCTACCATCGCATATCCAGCGGGCAGGCTCTGCGCCCTCTTGATACGACAGAGTTTGTATCTCAACTTTATCCGCTACCATAAAGGCCGAATAAAAACCCAGACCGAAGCGGCCTATAATTTCATTGGCATCTTTGGCTTCTTTAAACTTTTCCATAAACTCCGTAGCACCGGAAAAAGCTATCTGGTTGATGTACTTCTTAATTTCCTCTCCTGTCATACCAATACCGCTATCGGAAATGGTAATGGTTTTGGCTGCCGCATCCACTGCCACTTTTACTTTCAGGTCGCCGAGGGGCTTGCCGTAATGACCCAAGGTAGCCAGCCGTTTTACTTTTTGCGAAGCATCTACGGCATTGCTCACCAGCTCCCGAAGAAATATTTCATTATCAGAGTAAAGAAATTTTTTAATGATGGGAAAAATGTTCTCGGTGTTAATGGAAATGGTTCCTTTCTCTTGTACCATGATGAGTTGTATGTTTTAAATTGTAAGTTATAAGTGCTGCGCAAGGTAAGCAATAGCCGTTCCAATACGGTTGGGTTTGCCAGATTGACAGCATGAAATACATTTCTCGCAAAGACGCAAAGAATACTGTACTATAGCAGCACATAACTACTACTCCTTCCCCCTTTTTCCTCTTTTACCAATACTTTCTTTTCTATTAAATCCTGTATATCCCGCAGGGCAGTGTCTTGAGATGACTTTGTAATTTTTGCCCATTTAGAGGAGGTTAATCTTCCATCAAACCCATCCAGCAGTTTATTCAACATCAATACTTGTCGCTTATTTAAAATAGTAGTGGCATTATTCTTCCAGAAATTTGCTTTCTGCAACACCGTTGACAGTATCTCATCCGATGCCAGCAATGCCCGGCTGATACATTGCAGAAACCATTCTAACCAATCTGTAATATCAAGACTGCCCTGTTGTGTTTGTTCCAGCATGGTATAATAAGTATTTCTTTCTTTTCTTATCTGTGCACTCATGCTATAAAAACGTTGCGCAGTACCATCGGCACGGGCAAGCTGCATATCGGCAATAGCCCTTGCTATACGTCCATTACCATCATCAAACGGATGAATAGTAACAAACCACAAATGTGCAATGGCTGCTTTTATAACCACATCAATAGTAGTGGTGTTATTAAACCATTGTATAAAATGTTTCATTTCATCCGGCAATAATTCAGCAGCCGGTGCTTCAAAATGTACTTTTTCTTTTCCTGCTGCGCCAGATACCACTTGCATCGGGTCGTTTGGTAAATTATCCCGCCATGCACCCACTACTATCTTGTGCATGCCACTTCTGCCGGTGGGAAACAGCGAAGCCTGCCAACCAAATAATCGTTCTTCGGTAAGCGGTTCATTAAATTGTTGCGTAGCATTCAGCATCATTTCTACTACTCCTTCCACATGGCGGTCGGCAGGTACCAGACCTGCTATGTCCATACCAAGGCGGCGGGCAATGGAGGAACGAACCTGTTCGGCATCCAGCAGTTCGCCTTCTATTTCGCTTGATTTTAATACATCCAATGTAAGGGTTTGCAGGGTGGCTTCTGCTTGCATGCCAAAGCCCATTTTTTCCATATTGCCCAATAGTTTTCCCTGCTGATGCCGCACTTCAGTCAGCAGTTGGTTAAGCTTTTCTGCATCCCACTGAAAAGCAGGCCAACCGGATAACTGATGGATATAAACACTCATTCTACGCAAATTATGCGGTGAATATAGACTTTATTCTCCGCAGAATAAAATAATCTACGCAAATTATGCGGTGATTAAGGAGCTTATTCGCCGCAAGCAACTTAAGTAATAAGGTGCGGCAGTAGGCGCAACAGCCCAAAAATGATTCAGCGCTGCTTCAGAGAAAAATTGTACCCAACCCTTTTGCCCATCTAATACCGATTATAGTACATAAATAGGCCAAATTATTGAACCACAATAGGCACATAAAATACTTAAGAAAAACACATAGAAGAACCTATCCACGCCTTTGGCGGGACAAGTAGTGTTAACCTATTGTTTTCTATCTTCCTATGTGGTAAAAGCAAAAATGATTCCTTGATTTTATTGAACTACCTATGAAGTATAAAAGGTATAAGACTGGAAGACGCTTAAACAAGCAACCTCCACTTTCCGCCAAATCATAATAGTTACCTTGCAGTAGTGAATGGCAACCCACTCACGACTCACAACTCACGACTCACCTTATGGCCACAGCAAACCGTCATCTCAGCGATAACACAAAAGGAACCGGAACCGCCAAAGCAAAAATTTCTAAAGAAAGTCTGCGCCAGGCGCTGATTCTTTTTAAATATTTAAAACCACACCGGGGTAAATTTATCGGCGGACTTATTTTCATTGCCTTGTCAGCATTTACCACCAGCTTATTCCCGTTGTTCTTAGGTAAAATGATTGATGCCGCTTCTCCCGGTGCTACTATACCAGGCATGAATACTACTTCAAATTTTGACTTCGGCTTAAAAAATATTCACTGGAGTTTAAACACCACCCTGCTGCTGATTTTTTTACAACTGGGCCTGCAAACTATTTTC
>JANORJ010000246.1:0-22597 GCA_031415255.1 Chitinophagaceae bacterium
TCTTTCAATTATTTTTTTACAGGCTGCTTCGGGAGATAAGCCTTGTCGCATCAACTCAATAACAGAATGTGAACCTGCAACCCTGATAACATCTTCTCCTTGTCCTGTAGCGGTGCAAGCTCCTACTTCATTATCAACAAACAAACCTGCTCCAATAATGGGTGAATCACCAAGCCGTCCCCGCATTTTAAATCCGGCGCCACTGGTAGTGCAACTACCACTAAAGTTTCCATTGGTATCCATGGCCACCATACCAATCGTATCGTGGTTCCATTCTCCACTCTCTAATTTATAAGGGGAAAACGGGCCATGTTCCTTTTTCGCTTCTACATTAATAGAGGGTGATTTATATTCCGAAGTCTTTAACCATTGTTCATAATTTTTTTTGGCGTTGGGTGAAAGCTTTTGTTCTTCCAACGGAAATCCTTCTGCTACGGCAAATTGTTGTGCGCCGCTGCCTACTAACATAACATGCGGTGTTTTTTCCATCACTCTTCTTGCAACAGCAATCGGGTGTTTAATTCTTTCTAAAAAACCAACGCTACCGCAGTTTGAAAACTCATCCATGATGCAAGCATCCAATGTTACAAAACCATCACGGTCAGGGTTGGCACCAAGCCCCACACAACAGTTTTGTTCTGATTCAGTCTGCATAACTCCTTTTTCCACCGCATCCAAAGCTCTGCCACCGCTGCCTAATATTTCCCAAGCAGCTTTGTTAGCTCTTATCCCAGCATCCCAGGTAGAAATAACAACGGGTTTTCCTTTTACAACTCCTGTTTCATCCATTGACCAGGCACATTTTGTAATCAAACTTGCGAAACCGGTAAAAGCTGAGGCACTGATGAACTTTCTGCGATTAATCATTGTTCCAATTTAGTCTCCGAAATTAAGGATTCAGGCACAGTATTTTGTAGACATAAATCTATTGGTATATATACAACAAAAAACCTTAACAAACTGTGTAGAAAAAATATTTGATGTTTAAACACTGATTAATTATCTTTACATTATAAATAATAAAATGAAAATAGAAATCATCTCCGGAAGTCCAAGAATAGCCAGTGTAACCCGTAGGGTAGCATTGCATTTAAAAAATTGGCTATTGCAAAATAGCAATCATGAAGTTGATATTATTGATATGAAAGATTGGGAAGTTCCACCTGTACAGTCCGTTTGGGTATCAGTGGATAAAGCACCAGTTGAATTTCAACCATTGGCCGAAAGAATTTTTTCTGCTGATGCTTATATATTAGTGACTCCGGAATATAATGGCAGCTACTCCCCTGCACTTAAGAACTTACTAGATCATTTTCCAAAAAGACATCGTAAACCTTTTGGGATAGTAACAGCTTCACCGGGTGCTATGGGTGGTATAAGGGCTTCGCAACAACTATTACAATTAGTACCAGCATTATTTGGTATTGCATCCCCTTATATGCTGATAGTTCCGGCTGTTGATAAAAAATTCAGCCCTGATGGGGACATGTTGGATGAAAGTTTTCAAAATGGGGTTCATAATTTCATAAGTGAGTTTTTGTGGTTGTCGGAGAAGGTGGTAGAAACCCCCGTTGAGAGTTTCAAAATTTAAGTATCAAATTCCCTAAAAGGGGAGTTGGAAATATTTTTATCATAAAACTTTTAAAAAAAAATATGAAAACCACTCTTCACAAGGCGGATACAAGAGGCCATGCAAATCATGGATGGTTGGATTCGTATCACACATTTAGTTTTGCTGGTTATCATGACCCGGAAAGAGTTCATTTCGGTGTATTAAGAGTATTGAATGACGATACAGTGGCAGGTGGCAATGGATTTGGTACACATCCGCATGATAATATGGAAATCATTTCTATTCCGACTAGTGGCGACTTGGAACATTTTGATAACATGGGTAACAAACAAGTTATTCGCCAGGGAGATGTACAGATTATGAGTGCCGGCACTGGCATTCAGCATGGAGAAAAAAATAAGAACCATGATAAGCCGGTGAAGTTTTTCCAGATTTGGGTTTTCCCTAATAAAAAAAATGTAACGCCCCGATACGATCAGAAAAGTTTTGCTGAAGCTGATAAGCACAACAAGTTATTAACTGTTGTATCCCCTATTGGAACAACTGATGGTGGTGTTCAAATTCATCAGGATGCTTGGTTTAGTTTAGGGAAATTAGATGCCGGCTTTACCACTTCGTATCAATTAAAGAATAAAGACAATGGTGTTTATGCATTTGTAATTGAAGGTGATGTAACGATTAATGGGGAAAAATTAAATCGCAGAGACGGATTAGCCATTACAGAGGCCAATTTATTAGAAATAAAAGCTGACAGTGACACTGAACTCTTGTTGATGGAAATTCCCCAGTAAGCCCCCGCATAAAGTCTGCTGTCAGAAAATTTCCTACTACCCTAAAAGGGAAATTGCATGAACCTGTTAATTTTAATAAACAATTTATTATGAGCAATAAAAAAACAATCGAAGTAATAATACCACCCCCAGCCCCACACCTGGTAGGTGATGGCGTTAGGGTGCATGGCTTTTTTCCCGGAGAAAAAATTAGTAAAAAGCGAATGAGTCCGTTTTTTATGATGGACTATGGTTCAAAAATTGAATTTACTCCCACTGATGAACCAAGAGGTGTCGGTGTTCATCCGCATGCTGGCTTTGAAACAGTAACGATTGCCTATCATGGTAAGATTGCTCATCATGACAGTGCAGGAAATAGCGGCATCATAGGCGAAGGCGATGTGCAATGGATGACAGCTGGTGCAGGTTTATTACATAAAGAATATCATGAAAAGGAATTCAGTAAAACAGGTGGCCTGTTTCAAATGGTACAGCTTTGGGTTAACCTGCCTGCAAAAGATAAAAAGACAACACCCAAATACCAGGAAGTAACAAACAATATCATGGGTCGTCATTATCTGGCAGATGAAAAAAGTTTTATAGAAGTAATTGCCGGAGAATATAATGGAACAAAAGGCCCTGCATCTACCTTCACTCCTATGCAAGTGTATAATGCACGGTTGAAAAAAGGTGCAAAAGCAACTCTTAGTTTCCCTTCCAGTTACAATACCGGTTTGTTAATAATAGAAGGAATGGCCAAATTAAATGACCATACTGTTGCCACCGACCATTTTGCTTTATTTAAAACCGAAAGAGAAGAAATTGAAATTGAAGCAACAGAAGATACAATTATATTGGTGCTTTCAGGTGAGCCGATTGATGAACCCATTGCTGCTTACGGCCCTTTCCTGATGAATACCTGGAAAGAAGTGGAGGAAGCCATTGAATCAGTAAGCCGTGGAAAGTTTGGAGTGCTGGAAGACTAAGGCAATAGTGAATGGTGATTAGTCAAGGGGAGTCATATATTTTCGATAACCCATTCATCACTGACCATTCACTATTCACTATTCACTATTTTTCTTTTCAATAAACGCAATCAAATTCTTTCTCGCATTACTTTGAATTTTTCTTTTCATAAATCCTGTCCAGCCAAATAAAACCCCTTTAAACCCTAGTGCCTGTGCAGCCCAATTACTCAATTTGAAAGCATCACTGTGTTCAATTATTTTTCCATCCTTTAGCAGCATGTGAGCCTTAACATTGTTTATCACTTTCCTTCCTGTTTTAGAAAAAGTATAACTGGCTATCCAGTTACAGGTGGCATATTCCTCATCCAACAATTGAATATTGGAAAAAGTCAATGAAAAATCTTTGGCATTTTTGCAAAGCAATTCCCACATCGCCTTTGCTTCATCGCCCCGCAATAAACCAAAAGCAGGGTCATTAAATGCTATATTATCGCCGTAACAGCTGTTCATTGTTTGGTAGTCCAGCTTTTGAAAAGCCGTATAGAATTTTTCTATAACCTGTTTATTGGTTTCCATACTTATTTTATTGAATACCACTTTCACGGTATATAATTAAAAGAAATTAAAAGTAACTTACGACCTTTCTTTAACACCTGAAAAGATGCGAGATTACATAAAAATACTATTATTTTCTATCCTGTATTTATCCTCTGGTAAGTCTTATTGCCAGCCGCCAGCAGAAACTGAAATCGTAAAAAGATATTTCATACTTTATAAAGTAACTTATTCCTCACCAGATACGGCAATAGGGCTTATTTATGGAACAAATAACTATGGTCTGGCTCCAGGCACAAGTGGAGAAATAAAAGCAGTACAGAAAAATGACAGCGAAAGATCGGAAGCAAGCCTCGGCACAGGATTAATAATTAATAAATTGAAAAATGCCGACTTTTATTCTGTATATATTATTAACAAGCATCCACAAAGAGCCGACAGCACCTATCGTATAAGGGACGGCGATCTTATACAGTTACCCATTTCTATTGTTAAAACAAAGAATCCTGGTTTGTTCAGAAAAGTTGATCTAACCGGTGCAATCTTCACAGAAAACAATGAGATTGCATTCATTAACTCAGATGTTTTATGGAAAAGAAATGATAAACATTTTGAAGACAGTATGCTTAATGCATGGGCAGATTATATTAAGCAAACAGGTGTCAATGTAAATTCTGATACAAATCCACAACTCACTAAGATTATTGAAAATGGAAGATACAAAGGCAAAAACCTTATCCAGGTAATGAAACAATGTAAGCCAATTGATGTTAGGCAATTCTTATTATATGTGTTGTCCTATCCAAATGGATATGCCGGTAAAGAATCCAAGCTGACTGAATCATTCGGAGGGTGGGTTGTAGCTGATGCACCTGTAAGCTCTTATGAAGTGTACGATAGTCTAAGTGCCATGATACGCAACCTGCCGGCTCTAAAAAAGAAAATTACAGAATATAAAAACATTATTCTGGGGGATTATTTTTACAACGACTGGGTAAACACAGCAATCGAAAAAAGTGACAATGGTGATGTAAAAGGAGCAGAAATTATTTTCAATAATATATCATTCTTCGCAAAGCTCATCAATAATAACTTAACAAGCGGTACCTATTTTATTACCAGGGCGCAGATAAGCCAGGATCAAAAGAACTATCAAAAAGCAATTCAGTACTGCGATTCCGGCATCACCGTTCTTCGCAATACCACCGACCGTGACTATCTGCTTTACCAATGCTATTTGAAAAAAGCTTTTTGCCTGCGACAATTGAAAGAAAAAAATAAATCCATATCTCTTTATGAAAGTATGGAAGCCCTGCTACATAAAGATACTTTGATAAAAAATGAAGACTTACATAGTACCGTTCTCGCCAGGATTTACAAAGAGAAAGGCAATAGCTATTATGAATTTGAAGAGTTTGAAAATGCCATTGATAATTTTAATAAAGGAATTGAAGTGCTTACGAAAAATAACAACTATGGAAGCATTATAGCTGTAGCAGAATTACAAGAAAATATTGCTAAAATATATGAAAAACAAAACCGGCATAAGGAAGCTGAGGGTGTTTACAGGCAACTCCTAAAAACTTATCAGTCACTGGAAGATGGGAATAGTACCATGTCCGCAGCAAGCAATATAGCATATCATCAATCGAAACAGGGAGAATACAACAAAGCCATTTTCAACTATCAAAAAACAATTAACTATTATCAGCTTATCAACAAGTGGGATTTGGCTGGTTACAACCTTTCGCAAGTTGGTCAATCCTACTGGAGCATGGGACTTTATGATTCTGCTATTTACTCACATCAAAAAGCCTTGTCTTATCAGCAACTGGCAGACAATAACGGGTACAAAGCGTATGCATGGGGTAAGTTAGGCAGCCTCTATTCGCTATCTGGTTTAAAACAAAAGGGATTGTTTGCCCAAGACAGTGCCCTATATTACGCATTCAAAGGAAGCGATACAGCCGCTGCTATAGGCTATCTTATTGATATTGGCAACACCTACAGAGAAGCAAACGAAGACAACAAAGCACTTGAAAATTTACGTAGTGCAGAAAAACTTTCAAAAAAAATCAATAGTAAAACAGGTTTACTTTCTGCTATTTATAACCTAGCTGGTTATTATTATAAAAAAGATACAGTAATGTCTGCCGGATATTACCGACAAGCCGCCACCATGGCTGTAGAACTTGGTGATAAAGACAAACAAATTTATACTTCGCTTAATCTTGGACTGCTGCAAAATAGACAATTAAATTTTGGGGTGGCAGAAGTTTTCTTTAAAAAAGCATTTACAACAGCCAATGAAGAAAAAAATATTTATGATTTGGCCAACTGCTATTCCTTTTTGGGTACTGCTGCCGCAGTACGGCTTCGTTATGATTCTGCAATCTATTATTATAACCGTGCATATTACTTATACGATTCTATCAAAAATAAACAGCAATTAGCAGAACTAAAGGGGAAGCTTGGAAATGTGTATGTAGATCTATTTGACTATCCGTTAGCAAAAAAAGAATACGATGCCGGACTTCAACTTGCCAATGACAACAAAAACGAAACAGACAAAGCTGATTTGTACGGGGCACTAAGTTATTTATACCTAATACAAGGGAATAATAAAGCAGCTAAAGACTGTTTGGATAAAATAAAAACTATTTGTGATTCTACCAGCAATAATATGATGGCAGCCGGCCTCTATCTTAGCTATGGCAATTACTACTCCCGTTTTTTCGAACTAGCAACTGCGTTAGCTTATTACCGACGAGCAGACAGTGCATATACAAAAGAAGGCGAAATTTTAAACCGGATAACCTGTTTAAATAATATCGGCAATATCTACCTTCTGCAGCGGGACAATGATAAAGCTCTTAGTTACTTTACACAAGGAATGAAACTTTCGGCCCGTTCTGGAAGCGTAAATGATTTAGACCTGCTATTGAAATTAAATGCGATTGAAGCTTTATTTAATAAAAAGGATTATTCAAAAGCGTTGTCAATGGCAGACGAATGCGAAAAACTATCATCACAAAGCGGTGCCACCCGCAGGCTTATACAAACGCTGGAACTAAAAGGAATGATAACCTTTAAACAAGGTGATTACAAAAAGGCCAGGCTGTTTTTGCAAAAAGTGCTTGACACAAAAAATAGTAATGAAGCTATGCTATCGAATGCCTACCTGTACCTTGCCCGAATAGCAAAAGAAGAAAAAAAATATACAGAAGCTTTTGAAAAGCTTCAAAAATCGAAATCAGGTGTTGAAGCAGCCGAAGATGATAACACACTATGGGAAGTATTATATGAAACAGGTAATGTTTTCTTTCTACAAGGCGCCACCGATTCTGCTATTGATAACTATAAAAAAGCTGTTGATATTGTAACAAAACTTTCCAACAAACTGGTGGGCAGTGAAGAGGAAAAAGATAAATTAAAAACAGAGGAAACAAAAACGGACCTTTTTAATAAACTGGTAGCAGCTTGCGTTAAAGCAAACAGGGTTGATGATGCAGTGTATTATACCAACCTTGCCAACCTGCAGGGTATTAAAGACAAAACAGGCGAAGCAGGCATCACTGCACAGGACAGCAAGCAGCAGGCGGATATAGATAAAGCAAAAGATATTTTGCAGCGAAAGAACATAGCCAAAGAAAAATTAGAATCTGAAAAAATAAAACCTTCGAACGAGCAAAATGGAGAACTGGTTGAATCTCTGGTTAAAATCATTAAAACAGCGGAAGAAGATTACGAAAATTATATTGATGACCTAGCCACAAAATACGAAAGCATTAAAGCAGGTTTTGCAGAATCAGTAAATCCTCAAAAATTTGCCGCCTATAAAAAAAGCATACCCGATAGTGTAGCTTGCCTGCTCTACATCATCAATCAAAAACAACTTTACATTTTTTCAGTTACTAGTGAAGAAACAAAAGCGGTAACAGTGGAATTGAATTTCGAAATAGACAGCCTTATCAACACACTAAAAAAAGCCCTGAAACTTCCGCAATCAAAATTTTCTTCCGGCCCTTTAAATCAAAGAGGTGTAATTGTCAACAATAAAGAAAGTCAGGCCATTGACTATGCAGATGTGTCAGCAAAACTTTATAGCGTACTAGTAAAGCCGGTAGCAGAAATTATTCAAAATAAGAAAACACTTTGCATTATCCCAACAGGAAGGTTATCACTAATACCTTTTCAGGTGCTTTCGTATAGAAACAATAATAAACAACGTTTTCTAATTGAAGATTTTGAAATATTTTATACTAGCCAACTCGAAGTATTTTATGAAAAAAATAAGCCTGTTACGGCTGTCACGGGGCTATCCGCATTTGGTAATCCTGATAAAACATTACCGAATTCTGAAAAAGAGATAAACAATCTTAAAACGATGTTCGGCAATGAAAATTATTTCCTTCGTGATTCCGCCACTGAAACAAAGGCAAGACAAAGTCTGGTGAAGGACAGATTTGTACACTTTGCCACACATGGCATTTTGGATTATAATGACTTTCGTAACTCTTATCTTGTATTTGCAGGCAATGACCAAAACGACGCATCCAAAAATGGTAAACTAACCATCAGGGAAATAAAAAGTTTAAAAATTGATGATTGCGAGTTGGTCACTTTATCAGCCTGTGAGACTGGAGTTAATAAAGAAATAAGTAAGGGTTGGTATATATCTCCCGCCAACTCCTTTTTGGTAAAAGGTGTAAAAACAGTAGTCGCATCGTTATGGAAAGTAGATGACGAAGCTACCAGCATGCTGATGACGGAATTTTATAAAAACCTCGAACACATGTCGAAAGCACAAGCCTTACGGCATGCACAAATAAGCCTTACCCAAAACACCAAATATCAGCACCCTTACTACTGGGCACCTTTTTTATTGTATGGTAGCTGGCGTTGAACAACACATTATAATTAATTAGCAGGAGACACATCATTTTCTTTTGGAAATATCATTTAACAAGCTATTTGCAGAAACCTTATTTTTATAGTTTTAAATGTAAACCATGAAAAAAATAATACTTCCGCTATTATTTATAGTATTAGTAGCCGGCGCAAATGCCCAAACAGAAAACCAGGATTCTGCCTGGATAAAGGATAATTATACAAAACAGGAATTATCAATCCCAATGAGGGATAGTATCAAACTTTTTACTACTGTTTATTTACCCAACGATAAAAGTGAGAAACATCCTGTATTGATGTTGCGGACACCTTATTCTTGTGCGCCGTATGGAAAAGAATTTTCTTCCCGGCTTTGGGGAAGTTATTGGAAATATTATGCAAGAGAAAATTATATCATCATAGTGCAGGATGTAAGAGGCCGGTGGATGAGTGAAGGTGATTTTGTAGATGTTCGTCCATTCAATAAAAATAAAAAAGGGACTGAAATCGACGAAGCAAGTGACACCTATGATGCGATTGATTGGATAGTAAAAAATGTATCGGGTAACAATAGCAATGTTGGCATATTGGGTATATCCTATCCCGGTTTTTATGCTACGATGGCTGCCGCCAGCAATCACCCGGCATTAAAAGCAGTGAGTCCGCAGGCACCGGTTACCGATTGGTTTATGGGTGATGATTTTCATCATAATGGTGCATTTTTTCAAATGGATGGGTTTAGCTTTTATTCTGCCTTTGGCAAGCCAAGGCCAAAACCTACAACTGTTGGCTCCCCCGGCTTTACTTTTCCCATCAGAGATAATTACAAATTCTATTTAGAAAATACGCTGCCAGAATTAATGAAGCACATGAAGGACAGTGTGCAATTTTGGAAAGAACTGTATGCCCATCCTAACTATGATGACTGGTGGAAAGCAAGAAATGCCAGAACGGCCATGTATAATATTAAACCTGCAATGCTTATAGTGGGTGGTTTGTTTGATGCAGAAGATTGCTGGGGTGCATGGAATTTGTATAAGGCTATTGAAAAACAAACCCCTACTACAAATAATAAAATTGTAATGGGTCCGTGGTATCATGGACAGTGGGCAAGCGGTGATGGCACACAATTGGGCAATGTAAAATTTGGCAGTAATACTTCGCAGTGGTACCAGAATAATATCGAGATTCCATTCTTTAATTATTACTTGAAAGGAAAAGGTGCTGATCCAAAATTATCAGAAGCTACTATCTTTTTTACAGGAGAAAATCAATGGAGAAAATTGGATCAATGGCCTCCAGCTGGTAATGGTAGAGATATTTATTTATCCGAAAATGGTTCACTTTCCTGGAATTATCCCGTCAAACAAAACAATTTTAGTGAGTATATCAGCAACCCTGCTAATCCTGTCCCTTATACTGAAGATGTACATTTCCGTCGTACAAGAGAATATATGACCGACGACCAAAGGTTTGCATCAAGAAGACCTGATGTATTGACCTTTGAAACTTATCCGCTGGAAGAAGACCTTACATTAGCGGGTGCTGTTACGGCCAACTTGAAAGTAAGCATTACCGGAACTGATGCAGATTTTGTAGTAAAAGTGATTGATGTGTTCCCTGATGATTTTACATATTCTGGCACTGTACAATTTAATGGTCGTAGTGCTGGTGCAGCTTACCCGATGGATGGTTACCAGATGCTGGTAAGAGGTGAAATAATGAGAGGGAAATTCAGGAAAAGTTTTGAAACGCCGACTCCTTTTGCACCAAATAAAATAGAAATAGTAAAATTTGAATTACCCGATGTGGCCCATACATTTAAAAAAGGCCATCGGTTGATGATACAAATACAAAGTAGTTGGTTCCCATTGGCAGACAGGAACCCGCAGCAGTTTATGAATATTTATGAAGCAAAGGAAAGTGATTTTAAGAAAGCAGCTATTCGTATTTATCATGATAGTGCAAATCCTTCAACGATTTATTTACCAATCATCAAATAAAAATCACTTCTATGCGGTTAGTTATTGGATTATTTTCAACGCTTCTTCTTTCGATATTTTCAGCTGCTCAACAAAAGCCGCTGAGCCTTATCCCTTATCCTGTAGAAGTAAAGCAGCAGGAAGGAGTTTTTTTATTAAAAAATAAAATAACTGTTTCTTCCAGCTTGCCACAACAGGATTGGAAACCCCTGTTCAGCTATTTTAAAAATGAAATGAAGAAATTATATAACATCTCCGTAACAGAGGCAGCTAAGGGAAAGCAAGCTGACATATCTTTTCAAATGCGGCGGATGCCTACTTCAGGAAAACCTGCCTATGAACTGAAAGTAAATAAAAACGGAGTTACTATTACCAGCAACTTTTCAGAACCGACTTTTCATGCGATGCAGACTTTTTTTCAGTTGATATCTGTAGATAATGGAAGTAAAAAAGAAATGCCTTTTGTAGAAATATTTGATCATGCCCGGTTTAATTATCGTGGCCTACATCTTGATGTTGGACGTCATTTCTTCCCCGTTTCATTTATAAAAAAGTATATAGACTACCTCGCTTATCATAAACTCAATACTTTCCATTGGCACCTCACCGAAGACCAGGGCTGGCGCATCGAAATAAAAAAATATCCAAAACTTACATCTGTTGGAGGCTGGAGAAACGGTACTATCATTGGCCGCTACCCCGGCACTGGCAATGATGGAATTAAATATGGCGGTTTCTACACACAGGAACAAATAAAAGAAATTGTAAAGTATGCATCAGACCGGTACATCACAGTTATTCCAGAAATAGAAATGCCTGGACACTCTTCCGCTGCTATCGCTGCTTATCCAGATCTGAGTTGTTTCCCTGATAAATCAACAGAATATCCAAAGGAATGTGCATGGAGTGGACCAACTGCTGGCAAGCAAGTGCAGCAAACCTGGGGAGTGTTTGATGATGTGTTTTGTGCAGGAAAAGAAAATACATTTAAATTTTTAGAAGATGTGATGGATGAAGTGCTTGCATTATTTCCTTCCAAATATATTCATGTAGGCGGTGATGAAAGTCCGAAAGCACATTGGAAATTATGCCCTGCATGCCAACAGCGAATGAAAGATAATGGCTTAAAAGATGAACATGAATTGCAAAGTTATTTTATTCAGCGAATGGAAAAATATCTAAATAAAAAAGGCAGAACATTAATAGGCTGGGATGAAATATTGGAAGGCGGCCTTGCTCCCAATGCAGTAGTAATGAGTTGGAGAGGTGAGCAAGGTGGCATTGATGCTGCCAAACAAAATCATGATGTGATAATGACACCAGGCAACCCAGTTTATTTCGACCATTCCCAAAGTGAAAATGAAGACTCAGTTACCATCGGCGGTTACAACCCAATTGAAAAAGTGTATGCTTATGAACCGGTGCCAAAAGAATTAAATGATGAACAGGCCAAACATGTTCTCGGCGCACAAGCCAACATGTGGACGGAGTACATGAAGAACACCAATAAGGTAGAGTACATGCTTTTTCCCCGGATAGCAGCACTGAGTGAAGTGCTTTGGAGTAAGAAAGAAAACAAAAATTGGGATGATTTTCAAAAACGATTGACCACACAGTTTAAAAGATATGATTTGTGGAAGGTAAATTATAGTAAGGCGTATTTAGCTTTGAAAGCAACTGTGTTAGCAACAGATGATAACAAAGGCCTTTTATGGAAATTGGAAAACAAGAATAAAAGTAGCCAGATACGGTATAATAAAACATTGGATATAACTGACCCGCCAAATCCACCGGCATTTCAAACTTACTCATCTCCTGTTTTAATTGTTAAAAGCGGAAAATATAGCGGCTGGTCAATGGAAGATGGAAAGAGCATGCAGAATACGATAACTCAAAATTTTTCTTTCAACAAAGCCACCGGTAAAAAAATATCGTTGACAAATCCAATCTCCGATAAATATCCCGGTGATGGTGCTTTTACATTAGTAAATGGAGTGCAAAATGAAAAAGGATTTGCAAGAAGCAAAGAATTTATAGCATTCAATGGTACTGACTGCGAAGCCATCATTGATTTAGGTAATTCACAATCTATAAGTTCAGTTACTATTCATGCACTTACCCGGCAAACAAGTTGGATATGGCAACCCCGTTCGGCTGAAGTATTTGGTTCTGCTGATGGTAAATCGTTTACCTCATTGGGCACTAACAAAGATTTTATACAATCAAAAAATCCAAGTGGTAATGGATTGATGAATATTGATTTCAATGTCACATCTGTGCGGTATATAAAAGTAGTAGTGAAAAACTGGGGTGCTATTCCTGATGGCAATGCCGGTGCAGGTAATAAAGCATGGTTGTTTGTGGATGAGATAGAAATAAATTAAGGATAACCGCAGAGACGCAAAGGCGCAGAGAAATACATTTGAAGAACAGACTCTGCGTCTCCCCGTCTCTGCGGTTTAAAACCAAGCATTACCCAGCAAAAGGCCGCAAAAACCTTCACTATTATTTCTATCTTTACAGCTCAACCCAAATTCATGGCTAAACAAACTGCCCCAATTGACCTTTCAGACAGTTTCGAAAAAATACCCGTAAAAATTTTTCCTTCACCTGACGAAGGAGCTGTATTTGTTGCGCAGCAGGTAGCTGCTTTTATCCGTGAAAAACAAAAAGCCAACCAAAAATGTGTACTCGGCCTAGCAACCGGCTCCACACCCAAATCATTATACACTGAATTAGTCCGGCTGCACCGGGAAGAAAAACTAAGTTTCAAAAATGTTGTCACCTTTAATCTCGACGAATATTATCCGATAGATAACAATGCATTGCAGAGTTATAATCGTTTTATGCGGACACATCTCTTCGATCATATTGACATCAACCCAAAAAACATTCATATACCCAACGGTGAAATAAAAAAAGAAGATATTAAAGAACAGTGCCGTCAGTATGAAAAAATGATTGCAGCTGCAGGTGGTATTGATTTACAAATACTCGGTATTGGTAATAACGGACATATCGGTTTCAATGAACCGGGTTCTGGTATTTATTCCAAAACAAGATTGATAACATTAGACAACTCTACCAGGATTGCCAATGCGTATGAATTCGCCAATATCTCACAAGTACCGCGGCTTGCCATCACCATGGGTATTAATAGTATTTTGCAATCAAAGAAAATTATTCTGATGGCTTGGGGCAGTGCTAAAGCTCCGGTTATTAAAAAAGCAGTGGAAGATGATGATACAGAACAAGTGCCTGCATCATTATTACAGAATCATGATGATGTAACTTTTGTGATAGATGAAACAGCAGCGTCAGAACTAACAAGAAATAAATCTCCCTGGCTCACCGGCGATTGTGATTGGACACCAAAGATGATTAAGAAAGCCGTGGTAAACATGGCATTGAAATTAAAAAAGCCGGTACTTAGTTTGACAAACACTGATTACAACGAGTATGGCCTGAGTGATTTGCTGGTTGAAAAAGGTGATGCCTATGAAATAAACCTGCAGGTATATTATATGCTACGGGATTCTATTACCGGCTGGCCCGGAGGAAAACCAAATTCGACTATTCCCGCACATCCTGAACGTTCGTCTCCTTATCCCAAAAAAATTATCATCTTCTCTCCTCACCCTGATGATGATATTATCAGTATGGGTGGCACCTTTCAGCGTTTACATGATCAGGGAAATGATGTTCACATTGGGTATCAAACCAGCGGTAACATTGCAGTAACAGATGAATTTGTAACCCGGTTTCTCGATTTTGCCGTAGGTTTTGAAGAAATAGCCGGCATTGATACCAGCAAGTCGGGCAAAATATTAGATAATGCAAGAAAATTTTTAGCCCGGAAAAAATCAAACCAGATTGACACACCAACAATTCGTTCCATCAAAGGATTAATAAGAAGAGGTGAAGCAAAAGCTACTTGCCGCTACGTTGGCATCCCCGATGAAAATATCCATTTTCTAAATCTTCCATTTTATGAAACGGGAACGATTGAGAAAAAACCAATGAGTGAAAAAGATATCAAAATAACCATTGAACTGCTTCGCAAAATAAAACCCCAGCAGGTTTTTTGTGCCGGAGATTTTGCCGACCCGCATGGCACTCATATTGTTTGTTTTAATGTCGTATTGGAAGCACTCAAACGCATCCGGCAGGAAGCCAAGGACTCCAATAGTTATGAGTGGATAAATGATTGCTGGCTCTGGCTCTACAAAGGTGCATGGCAAGAATGGAATATTGAAGAAATAGAAATGGCAATACCAATGAGCCCAGACCAGGTATTAAAAAAACGTTTCGGAATATTTATTCATCAGTCGCAAAAAGATATGGTGCCCTTTCAGGGAAGCGATTCAAGAGAATTCTGGCAGCGAGCCGAAGAGAGAAATGCCGCTACCGCAAATCTTTATGCCGATTTAGGATTGACCCATTATGCTGCCATGGAGGCATTTGTCCGCTGGCATTATTAACAGGTTTATTTTCCAAATTCTCCTTAATTTTATACTCATAAAATAAAATAACCATGTCAATACTTAAATCAAGCAATCCTACCCTGCAGGAAAAAACCTACCAGGGAACGATACTAGAAGGAATCAGCATCGGCGAAGAAATGACCGTGAAAGGAACGATGAATAAATTCGGTGTACTGATGATGCTGATGATTGCATCTACCCTTTTTTCCTGGAGCCAGTTTTATAAAGGCGGCGACCCTAAGCCAATGATGTTGATTGGCGTTTTTGGTGGATTAGCATTGGCCATTGTTATGACTTTTAAAATGAAATGGGCACCTTTTTTAGCACCTGCTTATGCTATTTTGGAAGGCCTTTTTGTAGGTTCTATTTCGGCCATGTATGATTATACTTACCCGGGCCTACCTACACAAGCTGTTGCCCTCACTTTACTTGTTACACTTATTATGTTCTTGCTGTACAGGTACAGAATTATTAAGGTTACTCAAAAGTTAAGGTCGGTAATCACCGTTGCCACTATAGCACTTGGTGTATTTTACTTAATTCAATGGATTACTTATTTGGCAATGGGTTCGCCAATAGGTGGGTTTACAAACGCCGCCACACCACTCGGCATTGGATTTTCAATATTGGTAGTTGGTCTTGCTGCATTTAATCTACTACTCAATTTCGATACTATTGAAAAAGGTGTAGAATTGCGGGCCGCTAAGTACATGGAATGGTACAGTGCCTTTGGTTTATTAGTAACGATTGTATGGTTGTATCTGGAAATACTTCGGTTACTTTCCAAATTGCAAAGGAATTAATTAACATAGTTGAAGAAAGAAAAAAGGTCATCCGCCGTGGCGAATGACCTTTTTTTGTGACCTCGATAGGATTCAAACCTATAACCTTCTGATCCGTAGTCAGATGCTCTATTCAATTGAGCTACGAAGCCATCTGATATATATCGGGTTGCAAATATAAGGCAAAATAGCCAACAGGAAAAAGCAGAATTGTGCTACCTGTTTTTCCAATCAGGTACATACTTATCTAATATAGCCTGAAATTCTTTGTAGTCTTTAAGCCCTGTTAGATCAGGATCAGTAATAAGAGTCTCTACATTCTTGTAGCCTCTTTCATAAGCCTGCCTCAGGTATAAAATAGCCTGCTGTGGTTGATTATTCAATGCATAACTACAGGCAAGCGAATAATATGTTTTGGCCTTGGACGGCTCCAACAGGATAGCTTTCGTTATATAAACAATTGCCGAGTCGTATCGCTGCATTGCATAAAAGGCCAATCCAAGACTAAGGCTGCCACCCGGCAAATCAGGGCTAATTCGAAATGCCTTTTGCAGGTACACCACAGCCGAATCATTCATTTCCATATTAATGTAGGCGTTACCTGCCCGCAAGTAAGCAACAGCAGACCCATTCAGCTGAATTACTTTTTTATAATAAACGATTGCCGAATCATACACTTTCATATCGGTAAAGAAATTACCCATATCCTGATAGCTCTGTGCATTCAAATCGCCTTTTTTCATCTGTTGCTTTCTGAAATAATAAGCGGCTGAATCATATTGTTTCAACTGCCTGAATACTCCTGAAAGATTCAGCAAGAAAAGAGTGCTTTCTGGATTAAGTTTTGAAGCCTTTTGCATATTTACCCGGGCAGAATCATATTGCTTCATTCCCTGAAATATAAGACCGAGGTTACTATACAATTGGGCATTCCCCGGATCTTTTTGAATGGCTTTCCGCATGTACCATCTTGCAGAGTCATATCTTTTTTGTTCAAAGAAGGCCATCCCTACATCATTGATAAAAGTAATGCTGTTAGGATCAAACAACGATGAGCCTTTTAGAAAATTAGTAACAGAGTCTAATTGATTCAACTCTTTAAATATTTTGATAAGATTATTGGAAGCTGGTTTGTAATCAGGCTTTATAAACAATGCTCTTTTAAAATAGGACTTAGCAGAGTCATAATTTTTTTCTTGCCCATAAACAACACCCAGGTTATTCAATATAGAAGGGTTGCCCGGCTCCAGCCTCACCGCCTGTTGAAAATAACTATAAGTAGAATCGGGCATTTTCAATTCCTTAAACACCATACCGATATTAATCAGTGCAAATGCAGAATAAGGATTTGCCTGCAAGGCCTTGCGATAATAGAAATTAGCAGAGTCTAATTGTTTCAAAGCAAAACTGGCACGGCCTAAATTATTGTAAGCTTCTTCATAATTAGGATCAAGTGCCGCTGCCATCCGGTAATACACTTTTGCCGAATCATACTCTTTCATGTCTTTGTAAAAATTTCCGATATAAACATTTACAATAGACTTATCCTGGTAGTTGGCAAAAGCCTTTGAATAATAAATCCGGGCAGAGTCGAACTGTTTGGTTTCAAAAAAAGTTTTACTTAATCCATTGTAGGCATTAATAAATTTGGGATTTGCAGCAATGCTTCTTTTAAAGTAACCAATAGCGGCATCATAATTTTTTCTGCTATAATTTACCCAGCCAATGTTGTTGCTGGCATATGGGTTATCGGGTTCTATACGCAACGCCTTTTCATAATAGCTGATTGCAGAATCACCTTTTGATAATGAATAATAGTAATGTCCTAAATCAACATAGGCATCTGCATTATCAGGACTTACATCAATTGATTTCCGGTAATATTTAATGGCGGAATCAGGCCGGTTCAATGTTTTATAAGCAAACGCCAATGTAACATAAGGATAACGCCATTTAGGTGCGGCAACTATTGCTTTTTTAGCATAAAAAATTGAGCTGTCTAATTTATTATTATCTAAGTGTAGCGATGATATGGTATTAAGTATGTATGCTGCATTTTTATCAGAAGCATACGCAGTGTAAGCAAATTGGAATGCATTGCTTATGTCCACCAATTTTCTGCTTCTTCCAAAATAACCTCTTGCTTTAAAAAAATACATCCTACCCATTAATGATTTTGCAAAATCGGGATCGTCTGGCATTATAAAACTGATAGCTTTTTCCAGCATGTACCCAACTTCATAAAACTCCTGCTGAGCCACTTTTTCCATTCTGTTAAGGCTGGAGCTAATTTCATCTGTTTTATCTTCTTCATCAATCTGTGCCCGCAACCGCTGAATGGAAGAAGCATCTTTACAATCGAGATAGAGATTAATTTTACTCTGTGCAAAGTTAATGTATTCTACCGCCAGTGTTGACTGCGCATCAATGGTGTAAGAAGTTCCCGGAAATTTATTCTCCATCAGTCCATAATAATATTCTGCAGAAGCTTTACCAATCAACCGGCTTTCCTTTACAGCATTATTAAACAGGTTGTATGCTTCTATCAACAAGGTGTCGGCAGGGCCAAAAGCCATACCCCTGCTGCGGGGCGCAAAGGTAACGCTGGTACCTGCTTTTGATTGCAACGCTTTAGTATTAATCCACTTTCGCAGGTAAGCCGTGTCAACGACGCTTACAACCTTTTCACTCAGGTCGCTACAGCAAAAAAATGGATTTTGTTTTCGTTTAAATCGTTGCTGTGCAATGGATGGCACATTTTTCTCAACATATTTTTGTATTTCCGCCAGCGTAATGATATTATCTTTCATATCAACAGAATCGGCCATGCCCGATAAACCATCTACGAGGTAATAGGTAAATAATCCATGGCCATTACCGATAGAAGCATCTTCCAATGATTCTTGTCCGGCTCCCGTTGCTAACATGATGATTTCGCCTACCTTTTTTTCTGAAATAGCTGCATTTAAAAACCCCTGCCCTTCTTTACCACCCGGCAACTCATTACTTCTACAAGCATCCATGATAAAAAATACTTCCACCCCTTTGGCGGTCTCTTTGGCGATTTTTAATTTGAGATTGTATAATTGAACCGCACCACCCACCAGATAATTATTTTTATCTCCTGCCGGGTTACAATCGTAAGTGAGGTAAAAAAACTGGTCTTCATCAATAGCATCGCCGTGGCCAGCGAGGTAGATGAATAATCTGTCCCCCTTTTGTAGCTGCTTTACTTTCAGCCATTGAAATCCTTTTGTATAAAAATTAGCCAGTGTGGCATGCTCATTAAGTAAAGTGTAAATATTGTCTTCCCCCAATCTCCCCCCTGCCGGTGATTTTAGAAAGTCACGAAACATTTCTGCATCCTTGTCGGCATAAGTAAGCGGACGAACATATTTGTACTTGGAAATACCCATTACCATTGCAAAAGTTTGCGGCCCGGTAATGGTGCTGTCCCTTGGTTTAGGCGGTGACTGTGCATAAATATGCTGAGAAGCAACCAGCGAAAACAGGCAGCCAATAATTATGGATAGGTTTTTTGGCATAATTTCGACAAACTAAATTACGGATTTACAGGGTAATAACTATTTTTATCTGCCCCAATTTGTCCGCAATTTCGGGGTAACCCGGTTGTTAACAAACTAACAGAATATGTTAAGGATAAAAAAGTTGCAACCTTCTGCCCAATTAAGAAATCATTATTATACCAAACAAGCCAACCATTAACCATTTCGGATGAAAAAACCACTGCATAAACACATTGGTCACCATGCCAGGAAAATACATGGTCATGTTACCAAATACCTCTACGAACGGGATACCATTTTTGCCACTTTATGGGTTTTTCTTTTCATTGTAATACTTGGCTCAATACCCCTTAATCTTGGTTTTATTAACCCAATCAAACTTGGATTGAAAGATTTTGATTCAAATGATATGGTTTATTCAAAATTGGAGAAAGGAGCTCATTCCGGTATTGACAGTAATATTGTCATTATAAATATTGGTCATGCCGACCGGGAAGGAATTTCATTAATGATTGAAAAAACTGCTTCCTACCAGCCAAAGGTTATGGCGTTGGATGCTGTGTTTGATGCTCCCAAAGATTCTGCAGAAGCCTATCAGGACACATTAATCCGGGAAACATTTAAAAAGCATAAGAACTTAGTAGTAGCAGTTAAATATCAGCTTGATACTGCGGAAAAATTAATTGTAACAAGGAATGTTTTTAAAGATGATGCAAACCAGTATGGCTATGTTAATTTCCCGTTTGAAGAAACTGAAACTATCCGTTATTTTTTTCCAATGAAAAAAACAGCTGATACAACGTTTTCTTTCTTTTCTACTGCTATCCTAAAGTTTTATGATACAACTGCTTACAAAAAATTAATGAAGAAAGGCGACACGAAGGTCATCATCAATTACAGTCGGCATACAGATAGATACTTTAAAATAAGTGAGCAACAATTGATGACGGATGACTTTGATTCATCGTTGATTAAGGGTAAAATTGCCTTACTAGCCTATACAAGTAAAGATGAATTTGATATTGAGGATAAGAAGTTTACACCTATGAATGAAAAATTTGCTGGTAAATCGCACCCGGATATGAATGGGATTGTGGTTCATGCAAATATAATTTCGATGGCACTGGAGAATAAGTACGTAAAAAAGTTACCTTTATGGGCAAATCTGCTAATTGCAGTTTTCGTTTGCTGGCTTCATATGTCATTTTTTGTCCGTTACTATCTTGAAAGCCATATCTGGTTTCACTTAGTAGCTAAAATTGCTCAGGTTGCTTCGGCTATTTTTTTTATGTGGCTTGGTGTTTATGTGTATGACAAGTATCGAGTTAAAGTAGATTTGAAAATGAGCTTGATTGTAATTGTGATGGCGGTGGATGTTATCTATTTTTACGAAGCTTGGGCCGTGTGGATGCACAAAAAATTTGGTTATATAACGGTGTTTAAACCGCACCATCATTAATAAATTTTAGTATAAACCTTAAACCCCAAAAGATGAAAAAGTTACAATTCTTAATTCTCCTATGTTCATTCACAGTTGCAGCTTCTGCACAGAATAATTTTCTGTTGTACAGTTTTAAAGGAAATGTGTCGGTAGTAGAAAACAGTGTGGAAAGTAAAGCCAAAGTTGGCAAACCACTTGCCACCACAGCTACCGTAAAAGTGGCAGCTGGCGGCGCCGTTACTTTAATTTGTAATGAAGCGGCCATGTTTACTATTACAAAATCCGGTACTTATCAGTTGAGTAAGTTTGGCGACTCTTGCCGAATAAGCAGCAATTCTGTAAGTGCTAATTATGTAAAATACGTTTGGGCCTCTATGACCAAATCAAGTGGTGCAGCAGGCAGCAATAGAAAAGCCTACATGAACACGGTGGGTGCTGTGTCTCGTGGTGGAATGAACAATGTGTGGATTGACTACCGGTTGGATACTATCAACTATTCTGGCGGCGATGTTTTTCCTCTTTCCTGGAAATCGTATGCCGAAGCTAAAGACTTTGAATTTTCATTATTCAGTAATGATAATATCAGTACCCCGATATATTCAAACGTCATCAACAAACTTAAAATCCCTATCGGTACTTTTAGTGGTAAAATGAAACCGGGCAACTCTTATTATTGGACAGCGGCCATTAAAGGAGAAGAGAATGATGACCTCAAAACGCTGAACTACATAAGTAAAGAATCTTTCAACGGCATAGTAGAGAATATTAAAAAACAGGGTGCTGCCTTTGAAGCACCGGCAGAACAAGCCTATCGCATTGCTTTTATGCTGGAAGATGCACATTTTCTTTCTGAAGCTTTTCAATATTATACAAAAGCTGCTACATTGGATGCTGCCAATGCTTTATATCGTTCTACACTAATGTCGTTCAAAAAAGATTACGAAATAAAATAAGCAGATAAACAAAAGAGTAAGAAATAAAAAAAAGCCTCCTTTGCGGGAGGCTTTTTTGTGCATTCTACAAATCGGTATGAAATAATTATTTACGCTGTCTTCATTATGCCAATATCTTTTCCTTTCCAATCGGGAAAAAGTTTGGCCTTATCGGTAATCTTTAAATGCCGGGAAGCCACTTCGGTAAATACTGCACGGAAATCTGTTGTCACTGGCAAGTCCCTTTTATCCTCCAGGTTTTCTACACTTAATTCAGGAACAGTACCATGAACTTTTCCACCATTAATATCATTACCTAAAATAAACATACAAGAAGCTCTGCCGTGGTCGGTGCCGTTAGATCCGTTCTGACGAACTGTTCTGCCAAACTCTGTCATTGTCATCACTTCCACCTCATCCTGCATAGTACCAATGTCTGTCCAGAATGCAGAGATCGCATTACTCAAATCGCCAACATTGCGAGAGAAAGTTCCGGTCTCAGCCCCCTGATTATAATGTGTGTCCCATCCACCAGATTCAGTAAAGGCAACCTCTAATCCCACATCCATTTTTATTAACTGAGCAAGCTGCTTTAATGAATTTCCTAATGGAGATACAGGATAAACAGCACCATTAGCCGGTTTATAGTTTTTTATTTCGGCTGATTTCAGCATCTTCATAGCCTCAAAACTT
>JANORJ010000247.1:0-1957 GCA_031415255.1 Chitinophagaceae bacterium
TTCTAACCTTTATTGTTCATAGCTTTATTAATAAAATACTGAGCAATGAAACTACTACACACTTTACCAATTATACTGCTGGCCACTGTTGCTTTATTTGCATCCTGCAATAACGATGATAACAAAAAGGAACCCGTTATGAAAGAACCAAATCTAAAAGAAGAAACAGTCAGTTATAAACTTGATAGCACAACAAGAAACAACTTTGTAGTGTATGATGAAAACATAGAAGGTACAAGGCCCGCAGTGCTTGTTATTCATGAATGGTGGGGACTTAATGAATATGCTAAAATGCGGGCAAGAGAACTGGCCAAGCTTGGCTATATTGCTATGGCGGTAGATATGTATGGCGATGGTAAAATGGGCGAAGACCCTGCAGCTGCTGAAAAACTGGCCACACCTTTCTATATGAAACCCGAAACTGCTAAACCAATATTTGATGCCGCTATCGAAAAGTTGAAAGGGTTTAGCCAAACTGACCCACACAAAATAGCAGCCATCGGCTATTGCTTTGGCGGTGCTCAGGTATTAAATATGGCAAAAATGGGTGAAGACCTGAAAGGAGTTGTTAGTTTTCATGGCAACCTGAATGTGGTACCGGCGAATAAAGACCTCCTGAAAGCACAGGTGTTGGTATGCCACGGTGGTGCTGATCCCTTTGTACCACAGGCTGAAGCCGACCTTTTTAAGAAACAAATGGATTCCATCGGAGCCAAATACACCTTTAAAGAATATGCCGGAGCGACCCATGCTTTTACTAATCCCATGGCAACTGAAATGGGCGAAAAATTCAAAATACCTATTAAGTATAATGCAGCTGCGGATACCGCCTCCTGGAATGATATGAAAAGCTTCTTTAATCAGGTATTTCAATAAATCCTTGTAACTAGTTGAAAATCCGGAGATAATTTCCGGACTTTTTTTATTTCAAATATCTGCTGCAACTTCATTGACTATAAATGGGTTGTAAAAATACGGTGCAACAAAAACGAAAAAATACTTAGTAAAAGTTATGAATTACAAAAACTGCTTTCTATCTTGTCAATCCTTCTGATGAGCAACAGAATGGACAAAAAATTTTGAGCAAACTACTTTTACCCCTATTCATTGGAAGCCTTTTCTTTTCTGCATGCAAAAAAGAAAGCTTCGCCCCCGTTTCTGAACCTCTTATCCCCTGCGAGGTTCAAAAGGAAAATCCTGCGGGTCGTTCTTACTCCGCTGAGTCTGTCGTTGCATTTACCTGCACCGAAAAGCATTGTGGCATTTTGCCTCTGAGTAGCAAAAATTTCTGGGTGTATGAAGATTCCGTTTTCAACAATGGAGTTTTCCAAAAAGTACAATTTGATACACTCCGCTATGCCAGCAATAAAAAATCAATGTCAGATGGTCTTATTTGGTGGGAAGGCAATGTTTCCGTTGGATTGCCAGAAACTTTATATGCAAACGACTCGGCTTTTTTTGCCTTGAGCGATAGATTGTTTACTCCAGATATAAAAGATGTTAAAAAAGAATATAGCATTCCGGTTGGTGATTCTATAAAGTATCTAACAAGCTTCCAAGATGCTGCCGCCAATGGCCGTACTTTAAAATTGACAACTCCAGTACAAACTTCTTTTGGAACGTTTAACGACTGTCTTTATTTTGAGAAAAATGCCCGCAATTATCGCAAAGACCAGGTATTCTTTAAGCCCGGCCTTGGGGTAGTTAAATATATCCGGGAAGAAGCCCCTCCGGGTGACAGGTTCATAAAATTGCAGCAGGTTTCTACGCTTATTGCGGTGCATATTGAATAATATTCACCCATTCTTTTACAAACACTGGTTTATTAACTTTAACCATGCCCCTTTAAAAGCAGGTAAAGTTTGTTATGAATAAACATAAGAAACGGAACTCCTGATTTCTTCATAATTATTCTGTGAGCCCCTACAACAGAAACGGTATTTTAGCATAATATGTC
>JANORJ010000248.1:0-1828 GCA_031415255.1 Chitinophagaceae bacterium
CTCAATTATGTAAAAGAAAATTTTGAAGGAACCTATAAAAGAGATAGTAACTTAATCTCTATTCAGGAAAATGGCATTGTTACTTTCCGCATTAAAGAAGATTGTGTACCCTGTGTAAAAAAATATACCCTCACTTATCATAAAGGAGATGGGCCAGAAGAACAGATTCGTGGCACCTGGACAGGTAAAGCTACAGATGGGAAAACCACTTGCGACCCCGGTTCTATTGTATTAATAAGATTTGATAAGCCTACTTTCAAACCAGATCTTAAACTGCCCCCTACCCTCACAGCAAGAAAAGCAGAGTTAGTAAAAGAAATAAAAGTGGATACGGGAATTATTAAAATTGATTTTTATGATAACGGTCAGATTGATGGAGATACCATTTCTGTGTATGTAAATAATTTGCCGTCGGTATCCAACAAATGCCTCGGTGCAAAACCAGTTTCTATAAACGTTAAGATTGATGCCCGCAAAACAGAACAGGAAGTAATAATGGTGGGTGAAAATCTTGGCACCATTCCTCCTAACACTGCGCTGATGATTATTAATGCCGGTGAAAAACGATACCAGCTATATCTTACTTCAGATGAAAAGAAGAATGCTATGGTGCGGTTTATTTATGAAGACCCACTAAAGGCTATAAAATCTCAATAATTTTTTTAACTGGAATTCACTAAGGTTGTATACCTTACTATTTCAATTCCCCTCCCTCTGAATCTACTTTGGTTTTGTGCAATTGCATCGTCCCTTTAATACTTGTCATTTTTTTAAACCAAATAATAATCAACATGAAAAAATTACTATTTATCCTCTCTGTAGGAAGCTTTTTATTTTTTGTTTCCTGTAGTAGTAAAAAAGAAGAAGGCAGCGCCGGCATGTCTGAGAAAGCCAAAAAAAATATGGCCGCTAACGATGCAATTATGAAGATGTTTGAATCCGGGGATGTGAACAAAATCGGTGATTATATTGCAACCGATGCAGTTGATCATGCCGGCCCTAAAGGCGATATAGTAGGTCTCGATAGTATCAAGGCATTTTTTGTGCAGATGAGTCAGATGATGACAAACATGAAAAATGATATTATAAGAACAGTGGCGGATGATGAATACGTTATGTGCTGGGTGAAAGGCGGCGGAACAGCAAAAGTAGATATGCCGGAATGGGGTATGAAGGCCGGAGAGTCTCACACTGGCAATTCCGTTGAAGTATCAAAGTTCAAAGATGGAAAAGTAACAGAACATTGGAGCTTTGTTGATGCCAATGAAATGATGCAGATGATGACACCGCAACCACCTGTAGAAAATAAAAGTAAAACTGAGAATGAAAAATCAGGCAAAGAATCAATAAATAAGTGACAAAAAATAACAACTATTTTAAAGACCGGGTTTTGAAAAGAACCTGGTTTTTTATTTACTAACCGTAACCGCAAACACCGGATCTTGACGACAGGTGGTATTAGCAGTGCATAAATTGGTAAGGCTAAGACTTACTGTAGTCGTTTGTGCTTCTGCAATAATTTCCTGCCAGGTGGGTGTGCTGGTTTGAAATTTACTCAGGTATTTTTCCATGGAAGTTATAAGATTGGAGGTAAAGTAACCGCCAACATCTGTATTGCCATAAGCGTACTGTCCTTTTTTGGCAGCAGTGGCAATAACAGTACCTTTTGATTTCATAAACAGATCATAGCAATACGATTTTTCCCAAGTCATTAATGATTTGGTGGTTAATGCAAAATTTTTACCTTCTGGTTTTAAAAGCCCCAGACTGGAATTACAACAGTCCGTAATGACAAGATTCAGGCGGGCATTCTTTGCTTTTATTTTAG
>JANORJ010000249.1:0-7076 GCA_031415255.1 Chitinophagaceae bacterium
CGTTTAGAAAAAATTGATTGATTGTAAGCCCATTGCCCTCCAGCAGATTTTTTGCTGCCAATAGTTGATGCGATTTGTCGCCAATAAGACTAAACAAGATATACTGTAATACTACTTTTGCTATAATCGCAGTAACAAGAAAAATTATTCCCGTTGATTTTTTGGATAATAATGTTTTGCAAGTATTAAAAAATTGTTGCATAGTGTAATAGAGTAAATTATTTCTTCCAGAACATTGCTATACGTTGGCGTACATTTTCCCGTATGTTCAAATAGTATAAATTTATATCAGCAATATGATAATTCCTTGCGAAATATAAAAAACTCCAGGGAAACTTTGGTTTGTTTACATACAACAAACCATTATTGCTTTGCGCATCTGTTGTTTGTTTATAAACAGTATTGAACTTTGTTAGTATGCTTCCTTTATTCATTTTTCGGGATGCATATTCATTACCTGTAGTCCAGGTAAGAGGGTTAGTAACGTATGAATTTGCTTTCTCATTTTTTAAATAAAATGGAACGAATCCTTTTTTTAATGTACGCCAACTACAGAGGCAGCCGGTTTGCAACGAGTCTTCACACATTTTCAAGGAACTGAAATAATCTTTTGGCACCGGCCATCCGATAATGTAGGCAACCACTAATTTGTTTTTAAGTGATATTGAGCCTGACGAAGTACCCTCAAAGTAATCTTTCAATAACCTTTCGGCCAACAAACTACCCTGGCTGTGTGCTGCAATGATGATAGGTTTTCCTTTATTCCATGTTTTTAAATAATATTCAAAAGACAATTTTAAATCTTCATAAGCCAATTCAAATGCAGCGGCAGTTTTTTCTTTATCCTTTAAAAAAAAAGTTTCAATATGTGCCTGTCGGTATCTTGGCGCAAACACCCGGCACTGATTATTAAATACACTGGCCTGGTACAACAGCGAAGAGTAATCTGTTTTAGCATTGGTATAGGCGTCATCAATCTCAGCATTCTGACCTTTCATTTTTTTCTTACTGGTGTAAGTAGTGGGGTGCAAAAAGAAAACATCCACCATAGAATCTCTTGGCTCATTGCGAAGCGGCGCAGGAATACTGTCCGAAGGGTCCCATTTCCAGGGATGTGCCGCCCAATAATTTAAATTGCTGTAATCTGGTTTTCCATCCCGACTTTTAAACTGGTAATTACTTTTATGGGCTAGGTATTTATCAGAACAGGAGGCGAATGATACTATTAATATTATATAGAAGAAATAAAACCGCATGGGGCAAAGTAACCCAAAACCTGCCAAAATGGACTGTTCGTCCGGTTATTTTACCATTTATGGAAACTGCCAATATGTAAATTGCGCCAATTGAGGAATCGTAACCTCAATACCAGCCTGCATTTCAGGGGAAAATCGGCCGTTTTTAAAATCATTACTCTAAAAAATATGGTACTTTAGTTTGCATAGTACCAAATATCACCCTATCTTTGATTTCTAATCGAAAAAGAAGGGATATGAATATAGATAACACACAAAGTCAGATGCGGAAAGGCATTTTCGAGTTCTGCATTCTTTCCATCATACGACGGGGCGAAGCTTACCCAAGTGATATTGTGGAAGAAATGCGAGCCGCCAATTTGCAAATACTGGAAGGCACCCTGTACCCACTGCTTACCCGGTTAAAAAATGCGGACATGCTAACTTATCGTTGGGTGGAAAGCAATTCCGGGCCGCCCCGAAAATATTTTTCACTTACAGAAAAGGGCGGCAGTTTTTATAAAGAGCTAGAACAAACTTGGAACGAACTTTCAAACGGTGTAAATGCACTGACCAGCAAAAAATCTGACGAACCGCTGAACAACCAATAAACCAATAAGAACACTTCAACCAAATATATTTAGACATGAAAAAGATCATCAACATCAACTTAAGCGGTCGGGTAATACCGATAGAAGATTCTGCTTATGAAAAGTTGCAGGCATACATAGAAAGTTTGCGTCGCTATTTTGCTAACGAAGAAAGCCGTGATGAGATCATCAATGATATTGAAAGTCGCATTGCAGAATTACTACACGAAAAAATCCGTAAAGGTGCCACTGCCATTACCGATGAGGATGTAAACGAAGTGATAGCCTCCATGGGTACAGTAGAAGATTTTGAAGCCGAAGAAAAAGAAAATGCTTCTTCTGCAACAACCGCTTCTGCTTCTCAAGAAAGCAATCAGCAAAATTATTCGTATGCTGAAAAAAAACCACGGGGCCGTTTATACCGTGATAGCAATGATAAGTTTATTGGCGGTGTATGTAGTGGACTTGCTTCTTATCTCAACGTTGATCCCGCAGTTGTAAGATTGTTGTTTGCAATAATAGGTTTTGGTACAGGTATTGGCTTCCTTGCCTATATTATATTATGGATAGTGCTGCCGCCAAAAGATTTGGATGGATATTCAGGCAAACGTCTGTATAGAAATCCTGATGATAGAGTGTTGGGTGGCGTAGCAGGTGGTTTGGCTGCTTACTTTGATAAAAAGGCTTCGAATATTAGATTAATATTTGCTGCTCCTATTTTGCTGAATGTATTAATAAGTATTCTTAGCGGATTTCGGTGGGATAATGATTTTGATCTGGCGTTGAACATAGGCTTTGGTTCACTCACGGGTACATTTGTACTTACTTATATTATAATGTGGATTGTGTTGCCTGAAGCAAACACTGATTATGAAAAAATGGAAATGCGGGGTGAAAAGGTGGATGTAAACCGTATTCGCCAAAATGTAAAGGAAGGAATGGGTAATATGAAAGACCGCATGAAGGGCTGGGGTGAAGAAGTAAAAGAGTCTGCACAGAATATGAGTAACAAAGCAAAAGAATTTGCAGGCACAAGAGGAAAAGCTTTTGCTTCTGAAGTAAAAGATACAGTGCGCCGTGGTGGCGGTGGCCTCGGGCATGCAATATCAGTACTCTTCAAAGTATTTTTTCTTTTCATTGCTGGTGTTATTGCACTCTCTTTATTTGTATCTCTAATTGCATTGTTATTTGGCGGCATTGCTTGGTGGCCTATTAATAATTTTTTATGGACAAGTAAATGGCAGCAAATATTTGCATGGGGTACTGTAATATTTTTCCTTGTAGTTCCATTAATAGGCTTTGTTACTTGGCTCGTTCGCCGCATCATCAAAGCAAAATCAAGAAACAATTATCTCGGGTGGACGTTTGGCGGCCTTTGGGCTATTGGCTGGGTGGCAATGACATTGTTTGTTTCCAGTATGGTAAAAGATTTTAGAGAATACGAACATGTGGATACACCTATAACGGTTACCCAACCTGCAAATGGTAAAATGATTGTTGCAGTTTCTCAACCGGAACTTGAATATAGCGGTGGCTTTGGCTGGATGAACGATGATCGGGATGGATGGGATCTTTCTTCCGACACATTAAAAATAGCTGCTGTAAAATTTAATGTAAAAGCAAGTACAGATGATCAATACCGTGTTTTTGTAAAGAGGTATAGTTTTGGAAGAACGAACAAAGATGCAACGGTGAGGGCAGAAAAAATTCAATTTACTGCTGTATCAAGGGATAGTGTGCTTGACATTGCAAACGGATACGCCATTGGTAAGGAAAGCAAATTCCGTGGACAAAATGTAGAGATAGAGATACAAGTGCCAGCCGGAAAAAAACTAAGGTTTGATAAATCGGTAACGGATAAGCTTAATTCTATACATGTACAAGTAAGAAAAAGTGGTAGAAGAAACAGAATAACCAGCTTTGAAATTAATAATGACGAAAATGGTTTCCGGTATAGCCCGGATGTGGAATATGAAATGGGAATTGATGGGGAACTAAAAGGTCCGAACGGAACTACTACCACTCAGCCAACTAATGATTACCGTTATGAAAATAACGACAGCCTCAATCTTGAAAAAACAATTGAAAAGAAAAAACAGGAACTGAAAGAGCTGGAAGAAAAGAAAAATAAAAAACCTGCAAAGCCAATCGTTCTTAAAAAGAAAAGAAATAGTAAAAGTGAAGAGGGTTCATTTGCCGGAGGGCCATCCCCAGTATCATCATTAGTAGAATGGTTTTAATTGAACATGCATCTGTTTATCATGATTAAATATTTTCGCCTTCCAATCATAATTTTTTTAGTGTGTTTTTATACAATGGCTAGTTCGCAATCAAAAAATTCGATAACAGTTGTGCCGAATAAACAGTTATCGCCATCGAATGAATTGTACAATGCAATTGCCCACATGGACAGTGTACTCTTTAATGCTTTTAACAGCCGTGATGTGGAGAAATTAAAAACTTTATTTACAGAAGATCTTGAATTTTATCATGACCTAGGCGGACTTACGAACTACACACAAAACATAGAGGCATTTAAAAATACTGTTGCAAAAAATAATGATCTCCGAAGAGAATTAATAGCCGGAACTCTTGAAGTGTATCCCGTAAAAGATTTCGGTGCGATGCAAATAGGACAGCACCGCTTTTGTCATACAGAAAATGGCAAACCTGATTGCGGCACATTTAAGTTTGTTCATATTTGGAAAAAAGTGAACGGTGAATGGAAAATTTCAAGAGTAGTAAGTTACGGACATTAACTTTTTTATAAACTCGGTTGAAGTTGGATTCTGCCAAAAGCAGAAGCGAAAGGTCCCGTTAAATCGGGGCTTTTCTGCATATGAACAAGTGAAATTTTTTTTCAACTACATTTGCGGACAAATTTGTCAACATGAAAAACACCCCGTTTACAGAAAAACACATTGCCCTTGGTGCTAAAATGGCCGAGTTTGCCGGCTACAATATGCCCATCTCTTACACAGGCATTAATGATGAACATGCAGCAGTAAGAAAAAATGCTGGTGTATTTGATGTAAGCCACATGGGAGAATTTATTGTGAAAGGTGAACATGCACTTGAACTTATACAAAGGGTAACCAGTAATGATGCAGCCAAGCTGAAAGCAGGACAGGCGCAATATAGTTGCCTGCCCAATGAAAAAGGCGGCATTGTAGATGATTT
This sequence comes from Chitinophagaceae bacterium, assembly GCA_031415255.1. GTDB lineage: Bacteria > Bacteroidota > Bacteroidia > Chitinophagales > Chitinophagaceae > JJ008. The sequence continues at coordinate 5,006 of JANORJ010000249.1, forward strand.
GCTGGTGTACTGTGTGGAAGAAAACAAAGTGTATATGTTGGTGGTAAATGCTTCCAACATAGAAAAAGACTGGAACTGGATTCAGAAACACAACACACATCATGCAGAGATGCATAACATCTCTGATAAAACATGTTTGCTGGCCATACAAGGGCCAAATGCCACAAAAATTTTGCAACCATTGACTGAAATTGATATTTTGAATTTGAAATATTACACTTTTGCCAAAGGGAAATTTGCCGGGGTGGATAATGTAATAATAAGTGCAACTGGCTACACCGGTGCTGGCGGTGTGGAAATATATTTTGAAGAGAAGGACGGTGCGGCAAATAAAATATGGGAAGCCATTTTTGCAGCAGGTACTCCACAAGGAATGAAACCTGTTGGTCTTGGTGCCAGAGATACATTACGATTAGAAATGGGTTTTTGTTTATATGGAAATGATATTGATGATACCACATCACCCATGGAAGCCGGGCTGGGCTGGATAACTAAATTCACCAAAGAGTTTACTTCTAAAGAAATTTTTGCAGAACAAAAAGAAGAAGGAGTAACTAAAAAATTAGTAGGTTTTGAAATGATAGAAAAAGGAATACCGAGACATGGTTATGAAATAAAAGATTATGAAGGCAGAACAATTGGACATGTTACTTCCGGCACCCAATCGCCCAGCCTTGGTAAAGCAATAGGAATGGGATATGTACACACTCCTTTTGCGGCAATAGATTCGGACATTTACATTAAAGTGCGGGATAAACTATTACAGGCAAAAGTTTCCAAGATTCCTTTTTCATAAATAACAGTGCGGTAAGATTTTTGCAATTGCAGTTCGTACTTTTAATTTAGAGCTTCAAACTTGCTTCCATGCCAACTATTCACCTTACTACATTTATTGCTGCACCGGCAGAGGTAGTGTTTGACCTTAGCCGGCATATTGGTTTGCACAAAGAATCTATGGCTAATTACAACGAAGAAGCGGTGGCCGGAACAAGATTTGGATTAATAGAAAACGATGAAACGGTAACCTGGCAGGCAAAACATCTTTTTAAAAACCGCTTGCTGCGTGTAAAAGTTACCGACATGAAAAAACCCGAGACATTTATAAGCGAACAGCTACAAGGAGATTTTAAGATGATGAAACATGAGCACCATTTTAAACCCTGCGAAAACGGCACTATAATGATTGACCTCTTTCATTTTGAATCGCCGTATGGTATATTGGGGCAATGGATTAATAGTCTTCATTTAACCAACTACATGAAACGATTGCTGGAACAGCGGAATAAAACGATTAAAGAATTTGCAGAGGGGGAAAGGTGGAAGAAGTTGCTGATAAAGTGATGGATTTTTGGGTTAAATTCTGTTCCTTTATTTTTGCTACAAGATTATGAGCAACAAACCCTCCCTCCATACTTCTCTTTCTCCGGCACTTTTACACTTATATGATTTAAGCAACAGCATTGTTGTCGTCATAGATGTGTTCCGGGCTACCTCCACTATCGCTTCTGCATTATACAACGGAGCAAAATGTGTGATACCGGTTGATTCTGTTCCCAAAGCCATTGAAATCAGTAAAAGTATTGGTGGCATTGCCGCTGGTGAAAGAGACGGAATGATTGCCGAAGGATTGCAACATGGCAATTCACCAATGGAGTATCCCCGCAGTTTTATTGAAAACAAAACATTGGTACTTACCACCACCAACGGCACAAGGTTATTGCAAATGGCATTGGATAAAAATGCGGATACTATTGTTTCCGGTTCTTTTCCCAATCTCTCGGCTGTCTGCGATTTTTTATTGAAAGAAAAAAAGAATGTGGTACTTGGTTGTGCCGGATGGAAAGACCGTTTCAATCTTGAAGACACTTTATTTGCAGGAGCTGTTATCAATCGTATTGCAAAAAATTTCTCCATTCATTGCGATAGTTCGTTAATGGCAGAAACAATGTTTATAAAACAGAAGAATAAAATAATTGACTTTGCCCCGAAGCTTACTCACTATCATCGCCTGGTAGAAAGGTTTGGATTGATAGAAGACATTAAATTTTGCCTGACGGAGGATGTGGCAAAT
>JANORJ010000250.1:0-15163 GCA_031415255.1 Chitinophagaceae bacterium
TCTCCATCTCCGGATGCCTGCTTAAATAATTGGCCAGGCTGGTCGCCACTATTTCCCCCTGCGAAATTAGTTTTACACCTACCGGCAGGTATTCCTCTATTTTTTCTTTTAGCAAAGGGTAATGGGTGCAGGCCAGCAAGATGACATCTATGTTCTCTCCTTTTTCAAAAATGTTATGCAGATTTTTCTTTACAAAAAAATCTGCTCCGTGGTTTTTATACTCTTCATTTTCTACCAAGGGCACCCACATGGGGCAGGCTTCCTGAAATATTTTTAATTCGGGAAAAAATTTAGCTGTCTCCATTGGGTATGAATCAGAGGCCACTGTTCCGTTTGTTGCAAGAATACCCACACTTTTTGTTTCAGAAAAGCTGCCAATTATTTCTGCTGTTGGTCTTATCACCCCAAGCACTCTTTTATCCGGGGCAATTTTGGGTAAATCATTTTGTTGAATGGTTCGTAGTGCTTTTGCAGAAGCCGTGTTGCAGGCAAGAATAACTAAGGAACAACCTTGTTCAAAAAACCAGTTCACACATTGCAAGGTGTAGTGATAAACCGTTTCAAAAGAACGGTTGCCATAAGGTGCTCTTGCATTATCTCCCAGGTATAAGTAATCATACTGTGGAAGTTGATGAATGATTTCTTTCATCACCGTTAACCCGCCATAACCAGAATCAAAAACGCCGATGGGGCTTGCCTTTTGCATGGCACAAAAATAAGAGGTCTCTTATCATTAAATTAAAAAAAGAACCCCTAGCAGTAAACAGCCAAGGGTCTTAATATTATTATTGATAAAAGTTCTTACTTACCAGCCGGAGTTGCTTTTGGTATTGGCACTTTCAATTTTGCTGCTACTGCACCAATCATATCATCACCATCAGGTGCAACCAAAAATGCTTCTTTAGAGAATACATGAGTGTATCCTTTTTCTTTTGCTACTAATTTAATAGCATCATACACTTTGCGATAAATAGGAGCCAGCAATTCATTTTGCTTGGCGTCCATTGCCTGCTTTACTATATCCTGCCAGTTCTGAATCTGGTAGATAAGCGTTGGCAATTCCTGCTCAATTTGTTTGCGAACTGCCGGAGGGGTTTTTAACGAATCCCTATACACACTGTCCTTATATTGATACAAAGAAACAATTTGCGCATACTGCGGATTGATTGAATCAGTCTGGTAGCGTTCCAGCAAAGTATCCAATTTAGCGGTTTCGGGCATAATGCCTACCATGTTATCTACGCTGATGTAACCAGCTTTCATTTGTGCATTAGTGTTGCCTGCAAATAAAAGTCCTGCACTTACTACAATTACGGAAAGAAATTTTTTCATTTGTTTTGTTTTTGTTTATCCGCCATTTTAATGAAGGCAGATTATTGCTTAACTATGATTAACAAAGAAGGCAGTTAGTTGCGCCATTCTCTTTTTTTTAACACTTAGCGAACCCCCAAATCCTTGAGTACATCTTCACTCTTGTCTAATTTAGGGTCGGCAAATATAATGGTAATTCCTTCACTTTTGTCGAGCACAAAATCATAGCCTCTTTGCACAGCAATTTTTTGCACTGCATTATATACTTTATCCTGTATCGGCTTAATGAATTCTTGTCTCTTTTTGAACAGATCTCCCTCAAAACCAAAGCGTTTGCGTTGCAAATCCCTGAGGGTCTTTTCCTTATTAAAAAGCTGGTCTTCCCTTTTCTTCTTCAAATCATCGCTCAACATTACCTGCTCGGCCTCAAAAGATTTATACATATTATCCAGTTCAGTCTGTTTTCCATCAATATCTTTTTGCCAATCGGCAGCTATATCATCTAGCTGTTTTTGAGCTGCTTTGTAATCTGGCATTTTATCCAGAATATACCTTGTGTCGATAATGGCATACTTCTGGGCCTGTACAGTACCGGCAATCAGCATCAGGCTGCAAACAACAATCAGTATTTTTTTCATATGTATATTTTTATTGTTTTTGGTCATATGGAATTCGCCTTTAACATTCAGTATCGGTTTGAATATCTTTCTTACAGCTCATTTCATAGCAACTAAATGTTTAAATGATAAATAATTTGATTTCGGTATATAAAAAGAATCAGATGAAAAAAAAGATAAAATGGTTTAGTGTTTTAATATTTTTTATTTCTTTTTAGCAACCGGTGTTTTTATTCCGGCTCAAAGCCAAGCATAAAGGTAAACCGTGATGCCCCTTTCAATCCTGTTTGTCCCGGTGTGATGCGGTCAAGCCCTACACCATAATCAAAGCCAAGCAAACCAAACATTGGCAAGAAGAATCGCATACCAACTCCTACGCTGCGGCGAAGCTTGAATGGGTTATAGTCTTTATAATCATGCCATCCGTTTGCTGCTTCAAAAAAGGATAAAGCGTAAATAGTACTGCTAGGATTTGTTACCAGCGGGAAACGCATCTCTAAAGTATATTTATTAAACATGATAAAGAATTTGTTGGCATTTTGCTGATCAGGGTTTACCGTTGGATCAGAAGTCTCATACACCGGATAGCCACGATGCGCAACAATATCATAACCTAATAAACCAAAGTTGTTGGTCAGCCCTGCATCGCCAACCTGAAAACGTTCAAATGGCGAATAATCAAGTTTCTTATTATACCGACCCATAAAACCATATTTGGCTGCTATTTTCAGCACCAACTGGCGATTGTTTTCAGCACCCATTGGTTTGCCGATTGGCACATACCATTCTGCATTGAAACGCCATTTATGATATTCGGGAGTTTTATAAGGGTTGGCAGAGTTAACTAAGTTTTTATTGAACAATGAATAAGGTGGTGTAAACTGAACGCTACCTGTTATGTTTGAACCGCTAGTTGGGAAGATTGGATTAAAAACAGAAGACCTGCTCAAAGTAATCTTCATGCTTATATTACTTGATGTTCCGTCTTTTAATCCATCAAATATTGGATAGTTGCGAAGTTTATACTGCGTTACATTCAATGTATATACAAGACTGAAAAAGTCATCCGGCCATTTTAATTGCTTGCCGAGTGAAACAGAGAAACCTGTTGTTTTTAAATAATTTGTATCAGATTTAGCCCTGTCTATCTGTCCGGTAAACGGATCAAAAGCATTAGAGTATTTACTGTTGTTGATACCAAACGTAAGAGAGTTTCTTTTTTTGCCTCCCAACCAGGGTTCTGTAAATGAAGCACTCATGGACCGATAAGCCCGGCCGTTTGACTGAATACGAAGACTCAATTTTTGTCCATCACCGGTAGGCAACGGATCCCAAGCCGATTTTTTCCAGATGTTGCGGATAGAAAAATTATTGAAAGTAACGCCAAGTGTCCCGGTAAGACCAATGCCGCCGCCCCAGCCTGCAGACAACTCTAACTGATCGGATGATTTTTCTTCCAGCTTCCAGTTAATGTCCACTGTTCCATCATCAGCATTAGGAACCACACCGGGATTAATTGTTTCTTGATTGAAGAATTGAAGATTGGCCAATTCTCTTTGTGAACGGATAAGATCTGAACGGCTGAATAATTCGCCGGGTACTGTTCTCAGTTCACGACGTATTACATAATCTTTTGTTTTTTCATTACCGGCAATCGTCACATTTTTTATTCTGGCCTGCGGGCCTTCTACTATTCTTATTTCATGATCAATAGTATCATTATAAACAGCTGTTTCAACTGGTTCTACCCGAAAGAACAGGTATCCATCATCCATGTACAACCCACTAATGTCGCCACCTTCTGTTGCCGATTCTTTGCCTAGACGTTTATTAAGAATACCAATGTTATAAATGTCGCCTTTATTAATACCTAACAGCACATTCAACAGCGAATCGCTGTATTTAGCATTTCCCTTCCAGGCAATGTTGCCAAAATAATATTTTCTTCCTTCATCCACCTTCAGGTCAACGTTTATATTACCCCGTGGTGTATTAATAGTTGTATCAGTAATAATCTGTGCATCACGAAATCCTTGTGAGTTATAATAGTCTAATACTTTGTTTTTATCTTCTTCGAATTTTGTGAGATTAAATTTCGCACCGCTCAGTTTAAAACGAAAATATGGATCTAATAATCTTTTTGTTTTGCTTACAGAAAGAAAGCCCCATTCTTTTACATACTCCTTAAAAGAAAAAGGCTTGGTAACTCCATAGGGACTTGCCGTATTATCTGAAATCAGCGTCGCCTTACTCATTTCCTTTGTTCCCTTCATTTGCTTTTTCAATCGTAGCCCATCTACACTACTATTTCCAAAAAACCGTACATTATCTATATGAACTTTTTTACCCTTGTCCACATAAATTAGCATGGTGTTGGAATTTGCAAAAGTAGTATCGGTAGTTTCTTCTATCCTAACTGTTATATTCTGATAAGCTTTATCAACATAAAATTTAGTAACCTGTTCTACTATCTGACGGCGGGTATTTTCTGTAATGATGGTTTGCTTAGCCAGATTTACTTTGGTCAATATTTCTTCTTCGTCAGATTTTTTAATTCCAATAAATTTAAAATTACCAAGGCGGGGACGTTCCACCACACCTATTTCAATCCACACTTTATCATCCTGTACTTGGGTTATGTACACCTGCACACCAGAAAAAAACTTTTGCCGCCATAATGCTGCAATTGCTTTTGCAAAAATATCTGCTCCGGGATGAACAAATTTATCGCCGACTTGTAAGTTGGCAATCGAATAAACGATGGAAGTATCCAGGTGTTTTATCCCGGTAATTTTTACATCTGCAATGGTATATTCTTTAGGAATTTTAGCACTTTTCCATTCTAGTAGCTTAGGGTCAACGGAGGTAGGATTTGCCGTATCTGGCACCTGCGCATACACAGCAGATGCAGAAAAAAACACGGTCATCACAATAACACTAATCCTTAGTAAAAATTTTTGCATGATTTATTGTTCAAAGTCAGTCTCAATAATGTGCCTTGGCAGCCCTTAAATAGTTGCTATACAAGCTCACCCCTTCTGGTTGAGGCGGCAAAATAACGGTAAATAATTGAAGTCTTTGTTAAAGAAAAGGGGAAAGAAAGTCAAATAGGGTCATAAAAGGGAAATGTGTCAAAAAACATCTCTCAAAAAGGCTTTCTAGTTTGATATTATTGAATTATTTGGCTTGCTGGCAGGTTTTCCAATTGTTCCCCGGTTTTACCAAACCTTCTTTCCCGGCTCTGATAGTCCAGAATGGCTTCGTACAGATTTTCTTTTCTAAAATCGGGCCAGCGAACATTGGTAAAATATAGCTCGGCATAGGCCAATTGGTATAGTAAAAAATTGCTGATGCGATATTCTCCGCTGGTTCGTATCATCAGTTCCGGATCGGGAAATCCGCTGGTACACAAGTATTGTTGCAGAGTATCTTGGTCAATATTTTCTACATTCAACCGACCACTTTTTACCTCCCAGGCAATGCTTTTTACAGCATTCAGCAATTCCCATCTTCCGCTGTAGCTCAGTGCCATTATCAGGTTCAACCCGGTATTATCTTTTGTAATATCGAGGGCTTCGTTTAGTTCTTTTTTAGCATATTCCGGCAGCATATTCATATCGCCGATTACATGCAGCCTGATATTATTTTTATCAAGGCTCTCTACTTCCTTGCGGATGGTGCTTACCAGCAGTTCCATCAGGCCTATTACTTCATATTCAGGCCTGTCCCAATTTTCGGTTGAAAATGCGTACAGTGTAAGATATTCAATGCCCAGTTCGGCAGAGCCTTCCACAATATTGCGAACACTCTCCACTCCATGAAAGTGACCAAAAAGCCTGTCTTCGCCTTTTTCTTTTGCCCAACGTCCGTTACCATCCATAATGATGGCAATGTGGCGGGGAAGATTGCCTTTATCTATTTTTTGGAGCATCTGTGACATAAGAAACAACTACTAAATCAGTGGGGCAAAGGTATTGGGGATTAGCCGGATTTGCATCCTATTAATTTATTAAAAAAACCGCCCTTTCAAAAAGCGGTTTATTAATTTATATACTCGTTTTATATACTTCTCAATTTTTTCCCCAAACGGCCACCCTCGATCTTCCTCTTGCAAAGCCCTTTGTTTCGTACCAAAATTCAATTTTGGTAAGATGTCTTAATCCGCCGTCCATATCAATAACACGGCTTTCGCTGCCTTGAACAAAACGGTTACGCAGTTCTACATTCTGCACAGTTCCGTTATCAAAATGAATTTTCATACTGTACATTTTCAGCGGGCCATCTGTTACTTTTAGTTTTATTTGTCGAACGTCGTCTTTCCAGTTTCCAAAATTAATAACATCATGGTCGGCTCCAAAGCCTACTTTTTTATCTTCTAGAAAAAACCAAGCCCCGGCAGTTTTTAGGTTTGGTGAAGTTGTAAAAGTAAATGCAGTAGTAAGGCTAAAAACAGCAGCAATAACAGTGCTGTAGAAAAAGGTTGTCAGGCGCATGGTAATAAGTGTTTGGTTAATTAATAAGTTTATTAATAGACCACTACTTAATTGAAGTGGTTTAATGGTACTCACAAATTAATAACAATAACTGACTTTATTACTAACCTATCGGGGTGATTTTTTATATACTAAAAAAGGAGATTTTTTTTTAGTTAGCTGTCGGACACTTATACGACTGAAGATTGAATGAAACATGAAACATCGCTGTTACAAACTGATCTTTTTGTTTTGCAAAACCCCGCTGGAGACCGGGGCGAATAAGTTCTCCCAGTTCATACGATCTGTTGGATAATAACTCTGCATTCGACTGGCTGCCATCGGGGTTAAGTGGAAAAATGGTCGGATCAACAAAGGTGGTACTAACATCATCCAAGTAATCGGTATTGGTAAAGCGGTGCAGTATTTCAAACCCTATATTAATTCTGTCATTAAATGCATATTTAATGCCACCGCCAAAGGGAATGCTGATGGCCATAGAGCTGTATGGTTTACGGTCTTTATACCGGGGGTCTGTGCTGCCTTGCCCTTCAGTGCCCAGCGGTCGTAAAAAAACTTTTTCGCCACGCAGGTAAGCATAGGGGTCGTAACTAAAAATACCGGCACCAAACGTTATGTATGGGGTAAAACTATATGCCGGATCGCCGGGCATAAAACGGAAAAAATTAAAATCTCCCTGTAAACTAAGCTCCCAAACCTTGCTGTTAAAACTCAAGTTTCGGGTGTACATATAATTGTTATGCGTATTATACTGATCTGAATAGCCTACCTGTGCAAAACTGGCACCTATTCTAAGGGCAATATAATTACCGAGGTTTTTACGGAAAAAGATACTGGCAGCCATTTTTGCTCTTCTTAAACTGGCAGTGGTATTCAAATCACCAAAATAATGGCCTGCGCCTATGCCTATTCCAAACTCACCTTCCTGCACTATTTCATTCTGTGCGGAAAGGGGTTTGCCCGAAAAAAGGGCAATGGCAGAAAAGGCAACGGCGGCAATAAACTTCTTCGTCATAACTTAAAATATGGTTCGGGATTACCTTAGAACGCTAAAAATACTATTTTCTTTTATTTAAGGGCATGAATTACAGAAATAACAAACTGCTATTGTCGGCTAAAGAACAAAACAGGCCCTTAAACAACCTTTTCTGAAGTGATTTTAGTTCCTTTTATCCAGTCCCCAGGTTAGTTTATTGCGCAGGGTTTGCAGAAAATTATTTTCACTCAGGCGGACTAATTTTACGTCAAAAGCCTCTTTTTTTATAGCCAATTGAACGTCTTTGCTTACTATTTCCCTGCGGGAGTCCAATGCACAGATTATCTCATCGGCCCTGCTCTCTATTTCAAAAGAAATAATATTGGTGTCCGGAACAATAATGGGGCGAACATTAAGATTATGCGGTGCCACCGGCGTTATTACAAAGCTGCCCGAATCAGGAAACACTACCGGTCCATTACAACTTAATGAATAGCCAGTAGAGCCCGTTGGTGTAGCGACTATTAATCCATCAGCCCAATAAGTATTTAAAAATTCGCCATTAAGATAAGTGTGAATTTTTATCATGGAAGCCACATCTCGTTTATGAATAGAAAAATCGTTGAGTGCATATGGCACATTACCAAACATGGGCAGACTGGCATCCAGGTGAATTAATGTTCTGGTATCTTCTACATAAGTTCTCTTTGCTATGGCCTGTACCGCCGTCTTTACTTCTTGCCGGCCAATGCTGGCGAGAAAACCAAGTCGACCAAAATTGATTCCCATAATAGAAATCTTTTTGCTCCGCACCAACGTAACAGTATCCAGCAAAGTGCCATCGCCACCTAGGCTGATGATGAATTCAATTTCTTCCGTAAGGTCTTCTGCTGCGGCAAATGTTTTTGTATCAGCAGGCAGGTTAATGCTGTCTTTTATCTGTTCAAAAAAATCTTTGAAAATGACAGGTTCTATTTTTTGATTTGCCAGTTCATCAAAGAATGATTGAACATCTTTTCGCTGTTCATCATCCATATAACGGCTGTAAATTGCTGCTTGCATAATTTAAAAGGTAGTCTTTCTATGTAAAAATAGACCGTTTTGACCTAATGAGTTAAATGTCCATTCAAATTTGAAAGTGATATTATAAAAAGCGAGAATGTCAATACCAAAACCGCCAGAGTATAACATTTTATTGGAAAGTGAATTATCGCCGGGCTGTGGATTGTACACATAGCCGGTATTACCATACGCTTTTCCAAAAATTCGAACAGGGATTTTGTGCGACTCTTTACCTTTTTTTACTACCGGTGTTTTGACTGTAAAATTCAATAATTGCCGGGTAAAAGTTGTTTTCATATAGCCACCAGCTACTCCGTCTACTACATAATATTCAAAGCCCTGCATAAACACATCTCCATAACCTAAAAACCGCTGGTTGAAGTATGGTTGTTTGAATGGCAATTTAATACCGCCATAAACATTGAGGCTAAAAAAAGATTTACCCGCTGGGCCTTTTGTGGAAGACAGCGGCCAGATAGCTAATCCCTTTGCATGCAGTTGCCAGATATTAATGATACTATTAAAACCGTTTTTACCAATGGAAACCTGGGCAGCATAACCTTTGGTGGGATAAGGATTATAATCGAGATCGTAATAATTGAGTGTGTAATAAAGACCGGGAAAACTAATACGGTTGTGACCTGTTTTAAAATAAGATGGATTTAAGGCAACGATAGTGTCTTTTACTTTTTCTGTAGAAAATCCAATTCCAAAACTATGTCTTGTTTTTATAGCTTTCCGGTAAGTAAGTTCGGCACTGGCACTTGTAAAGCTGCGTACATAATTGTTTTCGTCTTTTAAAAAAATCTGCTTGTCATTAATGGTATTGTAATTAACCTCCCGGTTTTTTCCGGCAGCAAAAGAAAACTTCATTCCCCACTTTAACTTTTTATCAATATAAGGTCTATCGTAGCTGAAAGAAATTTGTTTAGTATAACCGTTGAGAAGCCCCACACGGATTTTATCATTTCTACCCGTGGCATTGTTGTAATAAATTTTAGCTCCATAGTTTACCCGGTCAAGATTGGCTTTTTTTTCTACCAACCATTGATTAAGGTTTCGATCTACAGGCCTGAAAACAGGCATCGGAAATAGATACCAACGTTCTTTAAGCTCAACAACAATGTCAATTTTTCCTTCTTGTCCCACAGGCGGGTTTGTTTCTATATTTTTTGCAGCTACCATGGCAGAACTGAAAAGAGCCGTATTCATTAAGTTGCGGCGGGCTTCCTCCATTTTTTTTACTAACACATTCAGCGGATATACTTCACCCTTCTTAAATGGTATTTCCCGCAGCACAATAATTTCTTTAGTCTTTTTATTTCCAACCAGCACTATATCACCCACCACTACCAATGGAGAGAAGGAAGCAGCTTCATCCGTATCAATTATTTTTTCGGAAACAGGTTTTTGCGCCAGCAGGATGTGGCAACACATCATGAAAATAAGGGTACAGTAATAATATTTTTTTTCCCGCAACATAATCAGATTTCAGCAACATGGCTAAGATAAACCGAATTGCTTTCCCGCCCCAGTAAAATATGGGAAAAAAGCGGTCAGATTTTCAGGTAATTCATCAAGTTGTCGTAGTTGCTACGTATATCATTAGTGTATAGTTCTTCACCAAAAAAGTATTTTACATTATACTCATAGCGTTGAAAGGTGGCTACAATGTCAGACACTTCCGGTTTATTAATGCGTATAGTTACCTGCATTAAACCAGTTACAGCATCATTAGAAGTATTTAACTGTGTAATCTGGGCATCGTTTGTTTCCACTATCTTACTGATTTCACCAAAAGAGTATTGGTTACTTTCCATTTCCAGCACTATTAAACCACCGGGTTCGCTAAGGCTCATAAACTCGGAAGAAAATTTCAACAGTTCATTATAAGCAACAGTACCCACCAGTTCATTTTCTTCTGTTACCACAGGCACCACACTTAATCCACTATCGGCAGCCAACTGCACGGCTTTCAGAAAGTGTTCGTCGTCTTTTACGGATACGTCAGAAAATGATTGTTGTAAAGTGTTGAGTTCTGCATTATCATTTTCAGCTTGCAGCAGATCTTCTTCGCTGATGCTGCCAATGAATTTTTCACCATCAACGATAGGTAAATGAGTAACATTGTTATCATTCATTAGTTGCAATGCCTGATACACCTTATCGGTAAGATGCAGGTAGGGAAGGGTTTGGGTTAATAGTTCTCGGGTTAACATGGATAGGCGGCTTTGAGTTAAATACTACTTCGCATTGTGCCAAGTGGCACTGATGAGACACCAACGATTATGAAACTGTTGCAGGCTCGTTGAGCTTTTTTAAAAATTTATGCAGAATGGCATTGAATTCATCGGGTACTTCCATCATAGGTGCATGGCCGCACTTGTCTATAAAATGCAATTCGCTGTTAGGAATAAGTTTATTAAACTCCTGACCAACAAAGGGAGGTGTAATGTTATCATTACTTCCCCAGATTAAACAAGTGGGTTGTTTTATTCCGCTAACTTCTTCTCCCAGATTATTTCGTATAGCACTTTTTGCTAATGCAATAATCTTTATTGCCTTCATGCGGTTATTGGTAATTTCAAAAATTTCATCCAACAATGATTCTGTAACCATAGCTGGATCATAAAAAGTAAGCTCTGCTTTTTTCCGCATGTATTCTTTATCGCCACGTTTGGGATAGCTATCGCCCATACCATTTTCAAAAAGACCGGAACTGCCGGTTAGGATTAGTGATTTTATTCTTTCGGGGTGCTTTAATACATGCACAAGAGCCACATGGCCACCCAAAGAATTACCCATCAGATTAACGCCGTTCAAATCTCTTGTCTCCAGAAATTTATGGACAAACTTAGCCAGACCGCCCACAGAAGTGTGCAGGATATCCATTTCAAGCAATGGCAGCATAGGCACCACTACTTTATTATGCTGGCGAAAATATTCAATCAGGCTACGAAAATTGCTTAATGCACCAAAGAGGCCATGCAAAAGCACAAGCGGCTCTCCGCTACCTTCTTCTATAAACCTGAACTTATCGTGTTCTTTAATTTCGTACTCCATGGCAGTCAATTCTATGCTTTCTTTTCTGGTGAATTTTGGAACTAAATTAAACGATTTGGCGCAAAAACTAAGCAGTTTGCTGTATAAAAAGGAGCCAATCAGGGCAAATATAGGGGCAATGGCCTTGTTATGAAAAGATGTTTTTGTTGACCAGCAGCGGCAATCCATAATATATTATACAAACCCTGCATTTATTTTCTTTACCGGGATAAAGCATAATGCCTATGCTAGAGTGAGTGGTAGTAATTATTAAGTTGAAATTTTCTTAGCCACCCCATCAAAAAAATGTTCCAGTTCTCCAAACATATCTTTAAAAACAGGAATGATGGAACCAAAGCCATTGATAGCTTTTGGCCCCCAGGGCTGCACAAAAGAATAAGTAACGGATTTATTAATTGTTTCTGGTTGAATTAATTTCATTTGTTCTGCATAAAAAAGCAATACACTAAAAACAACAATGTAAATAGCTGCGAATAAAACAATGCCGCAAAGCCTGTTCACCCAACCTAACATGGCAACCTGTACAATCTTTTCAATTGCTTTTGCACCAAGACGAATCAATAAAATAATAATGAGAAAAACAACAGCGAAAGAAATTATGGGCAGCCATTGGTCAGAAACTTTTACATTTTTACCAATATAACCAGCAACTACGGTTGACAATTTCATAGCCGCAGCTAAACCTATGATGACAGCCACCAATGAAAACAAACCTACTACTAGGCCACGTTGATAGCCTTTAATTATGGCTAATACAATAATGACAGCGAAAATAAGGTCGAGTAGCATTTACTAGTTTAGATTTAAACGTTTGGGTGTAACCTTTCGGGTTCTTCAAATGCTAAAGTCCTCTTATAATTTTAGATGAGGTCCGAAACTATTTAGCCAGCAACTCTTTTACCAATGTAGAAATAGTTTTTCCATCCGCTTTACCCGCTAATTGTTTGCTTGCTACTCCCATCACCTTGCCCATATCAGCCGGAGATGATGCACCGACTATTGCAATAATTTTTGTTAGTTCAGCTTTTACTTCATCAGCACTCATTTGTTTTGGCAAAAATTTTTCAATCACCGCTATTTCTTCTTCTTCTTTTATTGCCAGCTCGGGACGGTTCTGTTGTTGAAATATTTCCAACGAATCTTTTCTGCTCTTTACCAATTTCTGCAACAACTTTGTTTCTTCTTCTTCTGATATTTCACCTTTAGCTCCTTCAGCAGTTTTGGCTACAATGATGGCGGCTTTAATAGCCCGGAGACTTCTTAATCCTGCATCATCTTTTGCGAGCATGGCGGTTTTTAAATCGGCCATTATTTTTTGTTCGAGAGACATATAAAAGAGTTTATAGTTTGTTGTTTATAGTTGGGTTCAATAAGTAGTGAGACTCGTTCAGTTATCGGAAACCTCGTACTTTAATCGGCTTTATTTTCCTTCAACTGTTTTTCTTTGAACTTATCATAAAAATTATGTGCAAACTTTTTCATTTCTTCTACCTGGTCTGTGTATTTGGTGGCACGGCCATAGGTATCGGCCATTGTCATCATGGTTTGGTAAAAAAAATCGGCCATTTCATCCACCATCATGTCTTTTGTCCACAGGTCAATGCGTAAAGCAGCTTTTTCAGCACCATCCCAAAAAGAAATCATCATAGCTTTTGCTTTCTGCCCATTATCGGCAGAAGTATCCGTAGCACTCCAAGCAATAGAATCCGGCACCTTGTTTTCATCGGTTATTACATCTATGGTAATAGTTGATTTATTCATATATAAAATTAAAAGAGAGCAAAGATAGTATCACGGATTAAAACATAATTAAAAAGGATTAACACTGATTTTTCTACTGCATGGCTTTCTCAATGCTTTGCCAGAGTAAGGCTGCCGTTTTATCCCAACTATATTCGCTGGCAACTATTCTGCCTTTTTGAATTAATTCCTTCCGCAGATTTTCATCTTTATATAACAGCATCATTTTATCTGCCATGTCTTTGTAATTAGTTGCATCAGCATACAAAGCAGCATCTTTTGCTATTTCCTGCATGGCAGAATGGGCTGAAGTTATTACCGGCACATTGCACCGCATAGCTTCCAGCACCGGCGCACCAAAGCCTTCAAACAAAGAAGGATAAACCAATCCATACGAAGAACCTATTAGTTTTACTAATTCTGTTTCTTCCACATAACCAGTCATCACCACATCATTTCTGTATTTATAGGATTGTAAATCCTTTTCAAACGATTCATATTTCCAGGCCAGCTTTCCTGTCAACACTAATTTCATATTTGTTTGCTGTCGCTTTTTAAAAACAGAAAATGCTTTCAACAGATTTATCAAATTTTTTCGGGGGTGAATAGCACCGGCGTATATAAAATATTCTTTGCCGTCGGTGTATGTATTCTTTGTTGCCACTTTATCCTCATCACTTACTGGTTGAAATATTTCATTTACTCCATTAAACACCACATCAATTTTATTTGCCGTTGTTTTGTATTGTGTAATGATGTCTTCTTTTGAGAATTGAGAAACGGTAACAATGGAGGCAGCTTTGTCTAAAAATTTCTGCGTATATCTTTTATAAAAAAGCTGGTGCGATTTTTTTATAGCAGGATAATGCAGAAAAGCTAAATCATGCACTATCAGGCATTGCGGCACTTTGGTACGTAGCGAACAACATCCATCCCCCGAAACAAATACATCCGCTTTGTATTTTCTTAAAACAGCAGGCACTTTTACATCGTACCATAATTTCCAAAGTAACGGATGCCTAACTGGCGAACCAGCAACAACCGCAGTTACATTTTTTTCAAAAACATATCGTTCACTGTGTGGCTGGTCAAAAATAAAAACGAACTGATGCTCCGGATGATTTTTTGTAATGAGTTGGAATGTTTCATACATAAAATTTCCATGCCCTTCCAGAGAGTCAGCCAGCAAAGACCTTGTGTTAACCGCAATAACCATATAAGCCTCAAAGGTATTGGTTGTATTATTTACGCCGTAAAACATCTCAGTTGATAATTATTTTACGCAACTGTTTTACTAACTGCCTATTTCATAAAAACACCCGAACATTTGCGGTGAACATTCATTAAATACCAATCACAAAAACGGGCAGTAGTACACTTGACTACTATCCCCGGCTCTTCTACTTTTACATCGTGGAATTAATGGAATACCAAAACCGTGGCTTATGAAATACTCTTACCCCGACTCTTTAATTACCCTTACAGCAGCAGTTACACATGCCTGCACACAAGCTATTAATAAATATGATAATGGGGTTTCAGTTATAAAAAATAAAGGTTCAATGTTTCTGAAAGTAGTTACTAACAATTACAAGGACAGAAGTGGAGTTGGTATCAAATTTGATAATATTTCAGCCGGAAAATATTTTGTTCTTATTCATACTGCACAGCAATATGTTGTGATGAATAAAACAATTGAGAAGTCAGAATTAATGCCGGCAGAGAGCCTCGTTACACCAAAAAATGAATTGATTAGTGTGTATGAACGTAACGAGCCATCTGTTCAGTGTCAATCAACTTTTCTTTAAACGACCTCTTTGGTGGAAGAGGATGGTGGCTTGTAAAAGGGGCCCAGGTTCGGGGCCCCTTTCTTTATACCCCAACCTCTAAAGGGGCTTTTC
>JANORJ010000251.1:0-10801 GCA_031415255.1 Chitinophagaceae bacterium
CAAATTTGTTTTATACCGGGCATTTGTTTTTTCAATCAGGTCATAGGTTTCATAAAACAAACGACCTGTATCGAGTGTAAACATTTCAACGCCGATTTTATTCTTACAAATAGCATCTGTTATCACTTGGTCTTCTTGCCCAAGGGATGATGAAAAAACAACTTTGCCGGGAAACAAATCAGCGACTAACTGAATGGCACCCGGCAAGGAACTTTGTTCTATCTGTTGTATTTGTTTTGTCGTCAACATTAATTATAAGTTCGGCTGCGGGGTATATCGCAGGTATGGTTTTACCACTTTTACTCCTTTCGGGAATTTCTTGATGGCATCTTCAGTTGATACGGCTGGCACTACTATCACATCTTCACCTTCCTTCCAGTTAGCCGGCGTAGCTACGCTGTAGTTAGCTGTCAATTGCAATGAATCAATTACTCTTAATACCTCAACAAAGTTTCTTCCCGTAGAAGCAGGATAGGTAATAAACAGTTTCAACAATTTATCCGGCCCGATAATAAATAAGGAACGAACTGTTGCGGTAGCAGAAGCATTAGGATGAATCATATCATACAATGTAGCAACTGTTCTATCTTCATCGGCAATGATGGGAAAATCAACGGTACAGTTTTGTGTTTCGTTAATATCTTTTATCCAGCCAGCATGTTTTTCTAATCCATCCACACTTACTGCCAATACTTTCACATTTAGTTTTGCAAATTCTTCCGCTAACAATGCTGTTCTACCCAATTCGGTTGTACAAACCGGCGTATAATCTGCAGGATGCGAAAATAAAACACCCCAGCCATCGCCGAGATATTCATAAAGGTCTATTTCACCAATGGATGTTTGTGCTTTGAAGTTGGGAACCTTATCCCCTAAGTGTAATGACATAGTATATAGTTTTAGTAGACTTTAATAAAACACAAAAATATGGTATAACTGATAGCCTACCAAGTTTGTGGACTATTTATTAAGGAGTATTTACACCTTACAATCGTTGGTAATAAATGGAACTAAACAAGAAGGTCTTTTAGTGTGCGGTTTTCTACGATATTCAGCGTGGCATCCCGTACCTGAATCATCATATCATGCAGACCGCAATGCTTTTCGTTACAGTTTTTACAACGTTCGTAGAAATAGAGACTTACGCAGGGCAACATGGCTATTGGACCATTAATAAGGCGGATAATAGTAGATACTTTTACCTTTTCTGGTTTTTGTTTTAGAAAATAGCCTCCGCCTTTTCCTTTCTTACTGTCAAGAATATCTGCCTTTTTTAATTCCAGCAATATGCTTTCCAAAAATTTTATTGGAATCTTCTTCTTTGCTGCTATTTCTGAAATAAGCACTGGCCCCTCATTAAATTTTTCGCTGAGGTAAGTCAGTGCCTTAAACGCATATTGGGATTTCATTGAAAGCATAAGAACTAAAGTAATTCAAGTTTATAATGAATAGCTGAATTTTTTCCGAGCATGGCTGATACACCACAATATTTTTCCAATGACAAATCAATAGCTTTCTTCACCTTGTCCTCATTTTCCAGTGCCGTTTTAATCTTATAGGTGATATTAATATCCTTATATACTTTGGGATGTTCATCCGTCTGGTCTGCTTCCACATCAATTTCAAAACTCGAAAATTGAACTCTCATCTTTTCCAAAATATCCACAACATCAATTCCAGAGCAACCAGCCAACCCTGATAACAATAAAGCCTTTGGCCCAAATCCATGCTGCCTGCTTCCATCTATGTCAATAATATTATGGTCGAGGTGGCTGGTAAATTCATGTGCTTTTTTCCATTTCGTTATTGTCTTAGTCATACTATGTATTTAATTCAAGTCATGTTTTTTATTCTGCGAAATATTTTCCAGTGTCCATTCAATTTTTTTTACAAAATTATTCTTTCTTTCCGGACAAATGGCTTTGTCACAAATTTGGCAGGAAAAAGGAAGGCATCCATCAGAATGAACGAATAATTCCAGCGACTCACCAAATTCTTGTCTTATCAAAGCAGCAAGTACATCAATTTCCCCGTGAGCCTCATGTATATTTAAATACCAGGGCACTGTCATATGACAATCCAAGTGCAAAACACTTCCATATTTTATTACCCGGAGGTTATGCAAGTCTACCCAATTTTCTTTGCGGTTACTATTTAATACTTCTACCATTCGGCCAAGCAATTTTGTATCCGCTTCATCCATTATTCCTGCTATAGAAGTTCTGACAATGCTATATCCAGTGTAAATAATATAAAGGCCAAACACCAATGCCACCACACTATCTATCCATTGATAGCCGGTTAAATACAACAGTAGAAGCCCAATAATAATTCCTACGGTTGACCAAGTATCAGTTTGAAGATGCTTGCCGCTTGCCATCAAGGCAGGAGAATTATTTTTCTTTCCAGTTTTCAAACAATAAAATCCAACGGCAAAGTTGGCTACTGCCGTAACGGCTATTAATAATATTCCATAATCTATTTTATGCAATGCCACCGGAATGATAATGTGTTGTATGGCTTTGTAAATAATAATGGCTCCCGCAGCCCCTATCATGGTTCCTTCAATTGCAGCGGAAAGAAACTCTGCTTTACCATGACCATAAGGATGGTCGGTATCACGGGGTTTACCTGCTACATACAAACTATATAAGCCGATGAAACCAGCAGCTACATTCACGATGCTTTCTAATGCATCGGTAAGAATTGAGACTGAATTAGTGGAATAGTAGGCAACAAATTTAATAGCCAGTAACAATACAGAAACTGCTGCTACTGCTTTCTGTACTTTTAAATTTTGTGCTGCTGGTATCATCAGGTCGAATATACAGAAATAAATTACCGTGTTTGTTTGAAAATTATAGTGACTTTCTTCCAAATAAACCAGCTATAAATTGAGCTGCTTTTCGATATACGTCTTTATTAAAAAGCTGAGAATCCCGCAAGGCTTTATAAATAAGAAACAAGCCAATTGGCAACAAAATAAAGGTGGCCAGCCACATACCGAAGAATGGGCTTAGAGTATTTTCCTTGGCCATTTTTTCGCCGGCAGTACTCGAAAAATAAAAAATCATAAAGAAGATAATGGCGAATATCAGCGGAGTTCCCAATCCTCCTTTGCGGATGATGGAACCAAGCGGCGCACCAATGAGAAACAAAACAATGCAGGCAAGCGAAAGTACAATTTTACGATGCCATTCTATTTTATGCTTGCGCAGATTTCTTTCCCTGTCTTTCAATGTATTTACCAACGATTCATTGATAGAACTGACGGAAGTAGCTACGTGTCGTGTGTTTTGATTAACATTCGTTTTGGCTGAGTCGGGCAACAATTCATCAAAATTTTTAACTGGCTTTGTTTTTTTCGTGGCTATCGATGATTTTTTTGACCATGCTGTATCAATCAACCCGGCAAAATGAAACTGCCGAAGCAACTCCGTTTCGTTCTGCTTTCTTATCTGCTTGTTCTCCCGCTGCAGCGAATCAATTGTTTTTTCTAATTGCCGCATACTATACATTCTTTCGTTATTCTTATTTACACTGTCTGCTGTGCGGCTGCTAAAACCTAATGTACTAAGGTCAAACTGTTTTTTATATTCCTTAAAACCTATTCTTATAAATTCGGTATTTTTTGAATCATAATAATTACCTCGTTCCTGATACCGCCACCCATCTTTTAAATTAAATTCCAGGAACCGCTTATTCTCAGTCACTCTCATTACACCGCTTTTGGCGATGATAAAATTATCTTGTAACGGATTGCCTTGTTCATAAATAATTACATCCTGTATCACACTGTCATTTGCTTCTTTCTTCCCGATTTTGATAGCAAAATTTGGAATCTTATCATAAAAAACACCTTCCTTTAAATCAAAGGCAGGCTTCGACCATACGATATCTGCCAACAGAGTTCTCGATTTTAAATTAGCTACCGGTATTACGTAATTAGAAAAAGCAAAGGCAACGCCAGCCAACAGAAAACATACAAAAAAAAGTGGCCGCATAAACCGCAGCAAAGAAATGCCGGCTGACTTGATAGCCACTAGTTCAAAACTTTCGCCAAGATTGCCAAAGGTCATCAGGGAAGAAAGCAGGATAGCCAGTGGTAAAGCTAATGGTACCAATACAGCACTTTGATAGAATATGAACTCAAAAATTATTTTTGTATCAATTCCTTTGCCCACAAAATCATCAATGTACAGCCAGAAAAACTGCATTACTAGCACCAGCAGCGTTATAAAAAACGTGGCGATGAAGGGGCCGATAAAAGCCTTGACGATGAGTTTGTCTAATTTTTTGAACACTTACCTTTAATATATGAGTGGCGCAAAAATAAGGCTTTCGCAAAAGGAGATGGACATGGTTACTAATGCTGACCTGATTTTAACAAAGAACGCCATCTTGCAAAAAGTAAATCAGCTGCTGGTAAGCCTGCAGGAAAAACAAAAACAATATTTAGATTCATTCCCTGAAAAATTACCAGACGGGTTGCTTCCATCATCACCAAAAATTTCCAGGGGAGAAAATTACAAAGGCCTTCCCTATCTGATACTGGATTATCCTAAAAAATTTGAGCAGAAAAATATTTGCGCCGTAAGAACATTGTTCTGGTGGGGGAATTTCTTCAGCGTCACTCTTCATCTTTCCGGAGCCAGTAAAAAGGCAGCAGAACAAAAAATAATTAATTCCTATACTTCATTAAAGGAAACCGGATTTTATTATTGTATAAACGATGATGAGTGGGAACATCATTTTGAAACCAACAATTATTTACCGTTGGTAGAATTAAATAATGCAGGGTTTGAAAACATCGTCCGGCAAAAATCGTTTATCAAGCTGGGCAACAAAATACCATTACAACATTGGGATGATGCAGAAGAAATACTGCTTGATTACTTTAAAGAGATTATTGAATTACTGGCAGATTAACCACCAAGGCGATGAAAAAGTTCCTTTGCCTGATGATCCCAAAGGTTGCTTTGATCTTTAATTTCCTTTTTCTCAGCAAAATCTTTAATAATAAGAATTGTCTGATTGGTAATTTCTGATTTCTCAATCCGGAATTCAAAGTATTCCTCTTTGGGAGCCACTTGCCAGTGAAACCTGATAAATTTATCATGTTCCTTTTCTACCAAATCAGCTTTTTCAAAAGCCCCATTCCAGCCAAAGTAAAAGACATCGTCTCTTTCGTCAACTTTATCGGCGAACCATTCTCCAAGGCCAGCCGGCGTAGATAGGAATTCGTACAGTATAGATGGCGAGCAGCGGACGGGAAATTCTAAGGTGTATAATTGTTTACTCATTCTTTCTTCTCTAAAAAATCATTACTATAGCTGCAATAATAGAAAATAAATCATTGCCGCAAAATAATTTATTGTTTATTTATCCCCTTATTGCAAACGAAGGCCAAATTGGCAAAATAAAATCAGCAGCAAACCGTTAATATAGTGTCAAAATTAATTTTGGCCTTTATTAGCAATTTGTCTAAATTGCCTTGAAGTTCAATACGTTCTGATAAACCATTAAAACCCAGGTGGGTATTTTTAGAGTCATAAGCGAATCAATCTTATAATTCTTAACCCTTTAAATACACCATTTTAAAATCATTCCTATGAGCATGAGACAACTCAAAATCACGAAGTCTATTACTAATCGTGAATCCCAAAGTTTAGAAAAGTATCTACAGGAGATCGGCAAAGTCGAGCTCATTAGCCCTCAAGAGGAGGTAAAACTGGCTGTACTTATCAAGCAGGGATGCCAAAAATCTTTGGATAGGCTGACCAAGGCCAACCTTCGTTTTGTAGTATCTGTGGCCAAACAGTATCAAAATCAGGGGCTGTCGCTGCCCGATTTAATAAACGAGGGAAATCTCGGTCTTATTAAAGCGGCACAGCGTTTTGATGAAACCCGTGGCTTCAAATTCATTTCTTACGCTGTTTGGTGGATTCGGCAAAGTATTCTACAATCATTAGCCGAACAATCCAGGATTGTGCGACTGCCATTAAATAAAGTGGGGCTGACCAACCGTATTCAAAAAGCATATTCGCTGCTGGAACAGCAGTTTGAAAGGGAGCCTTCGGCTGAAGAGCTGGCAGAAGTGCTGGAAATGGATATAGAAGAGGTAACCGCCACTCTTGGTATTAATGGCCGCCATGTAAGCATGGACTCTCCCCTTTCCGATGGTGAAGAAAACACTCTTATTGACGTATTAGAAAATACCAATGCAGATAGAACAGACGGAGAACTGGTTCACAATGAGTCGCTAAAAACAGAAATTGACCGCAGTCTTAAAACCCTTACCGAACGCCAAAAAGAGGTAATCTGCTTCTTCTTCGGCATAGGCGTTGATCATCCGATGAGTCTGGAAGATATTGGCGAACGATTTAGCCTGACAAGAGAAAGGGTAAGGCAAATTAAAGACAAAGCCATTACTAAGCTGAAAGCTTCTAATCGCTGTAGTATGTTAAGAACTTACTTAGGCAACTAAACACTGATTAAAAGATTTAAAAAAGGATTTCACTGAAAGAAACTCTACACTACTTTATCTTTACAAATATTTAAAAAGAATGTAACCTTGTTGGTTACATTCTTTTTTTGATAAATGTATGGCAGTACAAAACTTGAAATATCATGAGTTGACCGAAAAAATTATAGGCTGCGTTATGAAGGTGCATCGCTATTTTGGTCCCGGATTCCCTGAAATAGTCTATCAAAGGGCTTTGATAATTGAACTGCGAAAAATTGGCATCACTTGTAAAGAAGAAGTTGAAAGAGATATTATTTACGATGGAAAAGTTATACATAAAAGAAGGCTTGACCTTTTAGTTGAAGACATTATTCTTCTAGAGTTAAAAGCTCTTAAAGAAGTTGATAACTCAGAAATGAACCAAATACTTAATTACCTGCGGATTTTTAATATTGAAGTAGGGTTGCTTTTAAATTTTGGTGCGCCTAGTCTTTTCTTCAAAAGATATATTCATACAATAAAAGACTAATCCCACAATCCATTAAAAATCCCACAATCCGTGATATATGTTTAATTCGTTACAGGAAAAGTTAGAATCCGCCTTTAAAAATTTAAAGGGACAAGGCCGCATTACCGAACTCAACATCGCCACTACCTTAAAAGAAATTCGCCGTGCATTGGTAGATGCTGATGTAAATTATAAAATTGCCAAAGAGTTTACTGACAAAGTAAAAGACAAAGCAACCGGCGAAAAAGTAATTAACGCCATTTCTCCCGGCCAGTTGATGACTAAGATTGTTAAAGACGAACTGGTAGAACTAATGGGCGGACAGGAAGCTTCTTTTAATGCAAAAGGGAATCCGGCTATCATTCTAATAGCAGGTTTACAAGGTAGTGGTAAAACCACTTTTAGCGGCAAGTTGGCGCATTTCCTAAAAACAAAAAAAGGTCTCTCCCCTATGCTCGTAGCGGCTGACATTTATCGTCCGGCGGCAATGGAACAATTGAGGGTATTGGGCGAACAAATTGGAGTAGATGTTCATATAGAACTGGAAAACAAAGATGCTGTTGACATTGCAAGAAACGCTGTAAAAGAAGCAAAAAGTAAAAACAAAAACGTTCTCATCATAGATACGGCGGGTCGATTGGCAGTGGATGAAGTGATGATGAAGGAAGTAGCTGATGTAAAAAATGCTGTTAACCCACAAGAGATATTGTTTGTAGTGGACAGTATGACTGGGCAAGATGCAGTTAATACAGCCAAAGCATTTAATGAACGGCTTGATTTTACCGGCGTAGTACTTACCAAATTAGACGGTGATACAAGAGGTGGTGCGGCCCTTTCTATCAAGTACACGGTTGATAAGCCCATTAAATTTACCAGCAGTGGTGAAAAGATGGATACACTTGATGTGTTTTATCCAGAAAGAATGGCGCAGCGAATCCTCGGCATGGGTGATATTACTTCCTTAGTAGAAAAAGCCCAGGAGCAGTTTAATGAGGTAGAGGCAAAAAAATTAGAAGCTAAAATCCGTAAGAATAAATTTGATTTTGCTGATTTTAAAACCCAGCTAGAAGCCATAAAAAAGATGGGCAACATGAAAGATATGCTGGGCATGATACCCGGGATGGGTAATAAAATGAAAGACGTTGACATCAACGATGATTCTTTTAAAGGCATAGAAGCGATGATAAACTCCATGACACCAGAAGAAAGGTCTGACCCAGATTTAATTGACGGCAGCCGTAAAAAACGCATTGCCAAAGGAGCCGGTAAAGATCTGAACGAGTTAAACGCCTTCATCAAACAATTTGAACAAATGAAGGGAATGATGAAGAATATGAACAAAATGGGAGCAATGGGTAGAATGATGCCGGGGATGAAGAAATAGAACTGAAGTCGGAAGACGGAAATCAGAAGTTTACAAAAGAAAGAAATTTCACTTGCTATTACGCAAATCCGACTTCTGGCCTCGTACCTCCCTCCAATTTCCGATTTTCACTTTTTATTCTCCCATTTCAGTCCTATATTTGCCGTCCGGTTTCAACCGGAACTAACAATTATTGTTTAACCACGTTAAATTTCTATTTAATGTCAGCCAAAATCCGTCTTCAGAGACATGGGTCAAAAAAGAGACCCTTTTACTTCATCGTTATTGCCGACTCCCGGGCTCCCCGTGATGGCAAATTCATTCAGAAATTAGGTACTTACAATCCACTGACCGTTCCGGCTACAGTACAGCTTGATCGTCAGAAAGCATTGGAGTGGCTGAACAAAGGTGCTACACCAACAGACACCGTTCGCCGTATCCTCAGCTTTAAAGGTGTATTATACCTGAAGCACTTGCTCCGTGGTGTGGGGCTTGGTCTGTTTGATGATGCTACCGCAATGGAAAAGTTTACCAAATGGAGTGCAGAACATGAAGCACAAATCAAAAAACGCCAGGAAGATGCCTACCGCAACAAAAGAGCCAGACGTCCCTCACCAGGTTACAGACCTGAAAGAAGGACAGAAAGTGAAAGCGGTGGCGAAGCATAAATAAAGCTTCATCCTGAAAGTTCATGAATCCCGGTTTTATAGCCGGGATTTTTTTGGCCACAGATTACACAGATTAACACAGATTATATTTGCAGTAATGACAGAATATTTTAAAATAGGAAAACTGGTTGCTGTACATGGCCTTACTGGTGAGTTGCTTCTTAAACATGAGTTGGGAAAGAAAACATCCCTGAAAGGACTACAGGCCATCTTTATAGAAGAAAAGAAAAGTTCCTTTCTTCCCTGGTTTATTGAATTCACCAAAATAAAAAACGAAGAAGAAGTATATCTCAAACTGGAAGGAATCAATACCAGAGAGGTGGCAATAAGGCTTACTCAAAAAATTATTTGGGTACCCGAAGTTGATTTTAAAAAATTGGCTGCGAAATCTGCTCCCGCAAGCCTGTTGGGTTACATCATTATCAACAATAATGAACCACTTGGTGAAATACTGGAACTGATAGAACAACCGCATCAATTACTTTGTCGATTAGATATACAAGGAAA
The DNA here is from genome assembly GCA_031415255.1 of Chitinophagaceae bacterium. Taxonomy (GTDB): domain Bacteria; phylum Bacteroidota; class Bacteroidia; order Chitinophagales; family Chitinophagaceae; genus JJ008. The sequence continues at coordinate 9,513 of JANORJ010000251.1, forward strand.
AGAAGTGCTTATACCGCTGCATGAACAAACACTTCAAAAAGTAAATCATAAAAAGAAGGAAGTGTTGGTGGAATTACCGGATGGGTTGCTGGAGATTTACATGTAATTCACAGTCCACAGCCTTCAGTAGGCAACAGAACCACCTTGTATTAAGTTTCCTTTAAATAAGTAACTTTTTCTCTAATAAACCCATTTGTTTTTTAGTCAACTACTGCAAACTGCCTTCTGCTGGCTGAAGACTTTCTCTACCTTTGAGAAGTGTCAGAAATCAAAAAACATATTGCCCACTTCGATCTTGATTCGTTTTTTGTTTCAGTAGAAATCATTAATAATCCTTCTTTAAAAGGTAAACCGGTTTTGGTTGGTGGTTATGAAAGAGGCGTAGTAGCTGCCTGTAGTTACGAAGCAAGAAAATTTGGGATTCATTCGGCCATGCCAATGAAGAAAGCGATGCAGCTTTGCCCGCAGGCTATTGTTACTAACAGCAGCCGTAGCGATTACAGCAAGTATTCCAGATGGGTAACAGAAATTATTGCAGCCAAAGTTCCGTTGTTTGAAAAAGCAAGTATTGATGAATTTTATATTGACCTGACAGGTATGGATAAATTTTTTGGTGTAAGTCAATATGCAAAAGATTTGCGACAACACATAACCGCTGAAACTGGTTTACCTATTTCCTGCGGATTAGCATCTGCAAGATTTATCGCCAAGATGGCAACGAATGAAGCAAAGCCAAATGGATTTTTAGAAATACCGCATGGAAAAGAAAAAGATTTTCTTTGGCCTTTGGGTATTGAAAAAATAAATGGTGTAGGCAAACAAACCGAACAACATTTAAAAAGCTACGGCATTTATACCATTGAAGACATTGCTAAAACACCGATTGAACATTTAGAAAAAATTGCCGGCAAATGGGGCGAAGCTCTCTGGCATAAAGCACATGGCATTGGTAGTACCGCAATAACCACCGACTGGGAGCAAAAAAGTATGAGCCATGAAAATACTTTTGACACAGATTATACAGATGTTGATTTTCTGCATAAAGAATTAGTACGACTAACAGAAAAAACAGCGTATTCGTTAAGAGAAGATGAAAAGCTGACTGGCTGCGTCACTGTAAAAATCCGGTATGCTGATTTTGAAACTACCTCACGGCAAGAAACAGTTGATTACACAGCCTTGGATGACGTTCTTATTGCTAAAGTGAAAGACTTGTTTAATAAATCATGGCAAAAAGGAAGACCTGTGCGTTTGCTGGGTGTCCGCTTCAGTCAGTTTATTCCTTTTAC
>JANORJ010000252.1:0-12363 GCA_031415255.1 Chitinophagaceae bacterium
TGTCATCCATTATCCAAAGTGCTCTTCCAAATGTGGCAATGGCGAGATCAGCTTCTCTTTCCTGTATGGCTAAATCATAAGTAGAAACAGATGGGTAACCATTTTTCCATTGCTGAAAAGTAGCACCATTATCAAAACTTATCCAAAGCCCTTGTTCGGTTCCTGCAAAAATTAAATTGGGTTCTGCCGGGTCTTGCAATACGCATAATGCATATCCAATAACTTTTTTTTCATCTACCAATCTTGTCCATGTTTTTCCAAAATCAGTTGTGCGGAAAATATATGGTTTGAAATCGCCCCGGCGATAATCATTAACCACCACTAATGCTTCACCTGCATTTTGGCGGGATGCTTTTATCTGTGGTATCCATGCACCGGCAGGTAAGCCCGGAATTTTCCCTCTGAAGTTGGTCCATGTTTTTCCATCATCTGTTGTTAGTTGCACATTGCCATCATCTGTACCTACCCATATCACTCCTTTTTGTTTGGTAGATGGTTCTATGGCCAGAATAGTACAATGGTTTTCTGCACCGGTAATATCTAATGTTAATCCACCGGTTGTGCTTTGATCAATTTTTGCTGAATCATTGGTTGTCAGGTCTGGAGAAATTGTTTCCCAACTGGCTCCTTTGTTATTACTTCTATGTACATGCTGGCTACCGTAGTAAATAGTATTTTTATCGAAGGGGTCTTGTGCAATGGCGGCATTCCAATTGAAGCGATAGGCATTTTTTTCATCCATCCCTAGGTAAGGGGGACGAATATTCCATCGTTCACCGGTTTTATAATTTAATCTTCCCACCGATCCGCCCTGGCTCATACTATACACCCAACCACTTTCCTCAGCATCTGGCATAGCATCAAAGCCATCACCACCACCAATATTACTCCAGAAATAATTGCGAATACCTCCATTCATCCAAGTGTATGCTGGTCCAAGCCAACTTCCATTATCCTGCATACCGCCCATTACATTATACGGTAATTCATTGTCAACATTAATATGATAAAACTGACCGGCTGGTAATTTATCATCGAATACCCATGTCTTGCCTCGGTCTCTTGAAATGCCAATGCCACCATCGTTTCCTTCAATAATTAAATTAGCATCTTCAGGGTGTATCCACCAAGCATGATGGTCGGGATGAATACCGAAATAAGGAAGCATTGTACTGAATGTTTTTCCTGCATCTTCACTATAAGTAACGGTGGAGTGAATATCATAAATGCGGTTCTCATTTTTAGGATCTACATAAATTTCCTGATAGTAAAAAGGTCGGTCAGTTACCTGTGCCGGATCATTGTTGACCATTGTCCATTTAAAACCGCCATCATCGCTCCGGTACAATCCATTTTTAGTAGCTTCTATTTTTGCATATACCCTTGATGGCATACTGCGGGCAAAGGCGATGCCGATTCTTCCAACTTGTCCATCAGGCAATCCATCTTCTTTGTTTAATTTTTTCCAGTTCTTGCCACCATCAATTGTAATGTACATGCCGCTGCCGGGTCCACCACTTTTCATACTCCAAGGCAATCGATAATGCTGCCACATAGAGGCAATCAGTTTATTAGGATTGGAAGGATCCATTACCAGCTCAGCACAGCCGGTAGTATCATTGGAAAAAAGAATACGGTTCCAGGTGTCTCCGCCATCTGTTGTTTTATACACTCCACGTTCAGGATGTTGTGCGTAGGGATTTCCGATAGCAGCAACATACACGGTGTTAGGATTATCAGGATCAACAATGACCCGATGAATATTTCTAGTTTTCTCCAACCCCATTTTCTTCCATGTTTTACCGGCATCCAAACTTTTATAAATGCCTTCACCAATGTTCAATGAATTTCTTGGATTGCCTTCACCAGTGCCAGCCCACACTACAGATGGATTTGATTGCTGAATTGCTAATGCACCAATATTCTGGATGGGCTGATCGTCAAAAATGGGTTTCCAGTCGGCACCTGCATTTTCAGTTTTCCAGATACCGCCGGAGGCTGCGCCAACATAAATGATGGAAGGGTTTTTATGTACTGCATCAATGGCAACAATACGACCACTCATGCCAGATGGGCCGATGTTGCGGGGTTTTAAATTCTTAAATTGGTCTAAAGATATTTTTTGTGCAGAGGTAGTAAGACAAATAACAATGGTAAGAATGAAGAAGAAAGCTTTTCTCATATCAGCAGTTTTTTGGAAGTTAAACATACTGATAAACCACCCGGTTACAAAAAAGTTTATATAAGTGGTTTAAATGCGTAAGCGGTTGCCTTTTGCAAAGGGGGAATACATTTTTTACCGCAGCAGCGGGGAGGCGCAAAGGAGTTTCTTTTGGAATAAATTCGGGTTTAGATTTATTTGTATTTTAACTGCGGCTCTGCATCTCAGCGGTTAGATGTATTTGTAGAGTCTGGATTGCTCTGCTCAATCATCTTTTTCATAGCCACTAACCCATCTTCAAAATCTTTTCCCATTTGCTTGTTCTGGCTGTAGAAAAGATTAAAGATATTCCAGGGTCGGGGTGTGGCCATGTTGAATGTCCAGGTTACGGTAGTAGTTGCTTTATTCGTTTCAGTAAGCAAGAAAACAGATTCAGCAGTTCCTTTTTGAGGTTGGATAAAATTAAGTTGGTGCACAACTTTCCTGTTTGGTTCCAATGCTTTGATTTCAATTTTTCCTTCGCCAGAAATTTCCGGGCTGCCCTTCCAAGAGGAAGATGCACCCACTGTTCCATCTGTTCCGTTAAGTGTATATACGGCGGTAGAATCTTGCTGGCTCCATACAGAGAATTTATTAAAACTTTCCAGTTTGGTTAATTGGGGGTAAATAATAGCAGCAGAAGCATTGATGACGATTGATCGTTCAATCTTTTGACTGGTCGGCAGCATAAACGATAGGACAGCAGTCGTTACAATAACTGCCAACAGGAAAAAAAATAATAGTCGACCAATTTTCATGTAATAATTTTTTTAACCATCTAAAGAGTTTATCCAGTTCTTTTTTATGCGGCCGTAGTTTTATCAAAATCCTTTCAACGGCTTTTCTTCCTGTTTATCCGGCTTTAATGTGGCCCGGATGTAGCTGTTCAGGTTAATGTATTTTTGGGCAGCATTCTGAATGATTTTGGAAGTAAGTCCATCTACTTGTTTTTGCTTGTTCAGAATATCAGAAGGTTTATTACCGAGATAGTACGCATCATATAATGCACTCATCCAAAACTGGTTTTGCTTTAGGTCTGTTTCTAATTTTCTTTTCTGCTGTTCTTTTACTTTAGCAATGTCATCACTGGTTACTCCCGATGAAATTATTTTTCTTAACTCATCAATGGCCGCTTTGCAGAGAGTGTCCACATTTTCCGGTGCACAGGGAAATGATATATTGAAAGTAGAATACGAGTAAGGAATTTTATTGATGCCACCGAAAGCAGAAACACCATACACCCCACCTTTTTCTTCCCGTAACTTCTCTACTAATTTTATATCCATCACTTCTCCCAGGCTGCGCAGTGCATAACCGTCATTAGCATTGTAAGGAACAGGGGCGGTAAAAACCAAGTTAACCACACTTTTCGGATCTGCGCCTCTGGTTATTACTTTGTCCACTTTGCCAGCAGGTGGACGTATGCCTAAGTCTTTAAATGTTTCTTTTTGAGCGGTACCCGGTAGGCTGCCAATATATTTTTGGATTAATGGCTTAATCGAATCCTCATTAAACGAACCAACAAACAAAAAAGTAAAGTCACCGGCATTGGCAAAACGTTCTTTATATATCTGAATGCTGCGGTCAAGATTTATTTTGTCAAAGTCTTCTGATTTTGGCAGACCACCGGCACGGGGATGATTTTGCGTCATCATTTTCTGAAACTCTGCACTGAAATATATCTGTGGATTAGCAGCTAGGTTAGCAAATAATTGTTTTTGCCTTGTTTTGAAAGATTCAAAAGCATCTTTATCTTTTCGTGGAGCTGTAATATAAAGGTGTATCAGTTGTAATAAGGTTTCTGTTTCTTTTGGAATAGTATTGCCATTTAACCCTTCACTGAATAATGCAATGTTTGGCGAAAGGTTGGTATTTTTTCCTTTCAGCATATTGCCAAGATCAATGGCCGAAAAATTACCGACGCCACTTTGTGTTACAATCGTTGCTGCATTGCTGGCAGAATAATAATCAGCATCTTTTACTAATGAGTGCCCCCCCTTGCTAAAAGCCCGGAATACAATCTCATCATTTTTAAAATTGGTGGATTTTAATATCACGGTAGCACCATTAGATAATTTTATTGTGGTAGTCTGTAGCTCATCATCTGTTTTGGAGATGATTATTTTTCCTGGCTTTAATTTCCTGGCATCCATTAAGGCAGTAGTCAGTACCCTCTCTTTATATGGTTCAATAGTGGCAATATCAACGGAACTTAATACAGCATTTACTTCTTGTGCGGATGGTATTTTAACATTGGCTTTATCCGGTGCATTTAAGGTGACCACCATATTATCTTTGGTAATCCATTGTTTTGCCAGTTTGTTTACCTCTTCTAATTTTACTGAAGCAATGTATTGTTTTACAAAATCATATTCCCATTCAATACCTGGAATGGGTTCATTGATTAAAAAGTTATTGACATACTCATCCACATATTTGTAGGACTCTTCTTTTTCCCGTTCATTAAAAATGCGGTCGTAAAAACTTTGCATTTGTTTTTTCTGTAGCTCAAGTTCAGAAGCAGTAAAGCCATGTAATAAAACTCTTCTGTTCTCCTGTATCAAAACAAACAACGAACGGGACATGCCGGTATCGCTGGTGTTGGCAAAAAGCTGGTAAGCATCTTTTGTTCGGGCAATGCTGTTGCCATAATAAGAACCTGCGCCTACAAAAGGCGGATTTGATTTCAGGGTCAGTTCCCGAAAACGGTTATTCAGCATACCGGTAAAAAGACGGCGGTTTATATACCGGCAATAATCGCCAATCAATGTTTCGGGTTGCGGCTCTTTTTTAAATAAAATTTCTATAGAAGGAAAGGCGGTCTCTTTATCTTTTGCTACCACAGATAATGTTTCAGGATGGTCGGGCACATTAAAGATTTCTCTTTTTCTGGGAGAGGCAGATGCAGGGATGTTGCCGAATGTTTGTTTTATCTTTTGCTCAATATCATTTACATCAATATCCCCTACTACAACAACGGCCTGTAAATCGGGGCGATACCAATCAGTATAAAAACGTTTTAGTGCTTCCGGAGAAAAATGTTCCAGAATTTCTTTGGTGCCTATGGGCAATCGTTGTGCATACTTCGATCCCCGGTATTGTACGGGTAGTGTTTGCTTCATCATTCTTTCGTCGGCACCACGGCTTAATCGCCACTCTTCAATCACCACACCTCTTTCTTTTTCTATTTCTGCCGGATCCAGCAGTGCATTGTGTGCCCAGTCTTCGAGTATCTGTAATCCTTTGTCTACCAAACCAGGTTTGTCTGTAGGTACAGGAAGAATGTAAACGGTTTCATCAAAACTGGTATAGGCATTCAGGTCGGCACCAAATTCTACACCGATGCTTTGCAGGTAACTTACTAATTCATTTTTAGGAAAACGTTTGGTGCCATTAAAATTCATGTGTTCCATAAAGTGGGCAAGCCCCTGCTGATCATCATCTTCCAATACGGAACCGGCATTAACTACTAACCGCAGCTCCACTCTTTTTTCAGGTAGTTTATTCTGTCGGATATAATAAGTGAGCCCATTTGATAAACGGCCAATCTTTACTTTAGGATCTACCGGCATTACCTGTGTCACATCTATCTGTGCCCTTGCCGCAGGCATAAAAGTTGTTATTGCTATTCCACAGAACGCTATGCGCAGAAATACCCCAATCTTTTTAGCCACTTGCATATAATTTCTTTAGTGAACGTAAATTTATCTGAATGAAGTTGCTTCAAAAAATAAAAAGCCTCCTTTTCGAAGAAAGGAGGCTTTTTGCGTACAGAAACTAAAATTCTATTGTTCAGATTTTTCAAACTTCTCCCGAAATTCCTCTCTTTTGGAGGGATTTTGAAAGAACCACTATATTTTTAGGGTTTAATTTGTATTGTCTTTTTCCTTGCCTGTAAATTTTTTCTCTGCTTCCTTAGCCTTCTCAAAATCAAGTACTACGCCGTTAATGCAGTAGCGCAGGCCTGTAGGCGGTGGTCCATCGTCGAACACATGGCCCAAGTGAGCTTTGCAGCGGCCACATTGTACTTCAGTTCTTTTCATACCATGTGTGTTATCAGGTGTATATATGATACTGGTTTTACTAATGGGGTCGTAAAAACTAGGCCAGCCACAGCCACTTTCAAATTTAGTATCGCTTTTAAAAAGAGCATTACCACAGGCGGCACAGTAGTAGGTGCCCGTTTCTTTAAAACTTTCAAACTTACTGGTATAAGGCCTTTCGGTGCCTTTTTGACGGGCAATATAAAAGACATCCGAAGGAAGAATTTTTTTCCACTCCTCTTCTGTTATCGTCACTTTGCTACTGTCGGTAGTGGAATAAACCGGGTTATTCTTTTTAGTAGTATCCATTGTAGAAGAATTGTTTTTAGCAGGATTGTTTTGTGAAAAACTGCATTGTTGAAGCAGACCTGTAATTAATATAGCTGTAATTGTTTTAAGCATTATCATCATTATTATTATGTAACAAATTTACGATAACAAGGTTGGGTTAGTTTGTCGGAATAGCGACAGGTGGACTTTCTTAACATTTTAGCTGAGTTTTTGAATTTTTCTAAAACTTAGACGGGGTGTGAAAAGTATAAGCCCCGTACATTATATTTGTTAGCTCACCAAGATTAGTTACGGCTTATGTTTAATTTGATATTATTTGGCCCTCCGGGATGTGGAAAAGGTACACAGTCAGATAAATTAGTGGCGAAATACGGATTAGTTCATCTTTCTACCGGCAACCTACTCCGTCAAGAAATTAAAGACAAAACCCCCTTAGGGCTTGAAGCTAAAAGCTTTATAGACAAAGGGCAATTAGTGCCCGACGAAGTGGTAATTGGTATGGTGGATTCTTATTTTGACCAGCATAAAGATGCCAAAGGTTTTTTATTTGACGGGTTTCCCCGCACTGTAGCCCAAGCAAAAGCATTGGACAAGCTATTAGAACTGAAGAAAACAGAAATAGGCAAAGTGCTTATTTTAAAGGTGGATGAAGAAGAATTAATTAAGCGGTTAGTTCTCCGGGGAAAAACTTCTGGTCGTAGCGATGATGCCGATGAGAATGTGCAGCGAAACCGACAGGCCGTATATAAAAAGGAAACATTGCCTGTGGCTGATTATTATTCCAAATTAAAAAAAGTTGGCGCTGTTGATGGTATGGGTGATATCCAGGAAATTTTTGAGCGGCTTTCGGCTCATATTGATAAAAAAGTGAAGTAAAAAACTGAAAATAGTTCAGGCCTCTCATGTCCGATGAGAGGCTTTTTTAATTGGTAAAAATCAGTTTCGTAATTTGCCCCACTCAAAGCATGCCTCATGAGCTTAGAAAAGGAAAATTTTCTCCGCACTAAATTAGTTTCGTATTTACAACGATTAGACCCCGCCACTCCACCAAAGTGGGGTAAAATGAATGTGCAGCAAATGATAGAACATTATGGAGGTGATGCAGTACGCAATGCCAGTGGACGGTTGAAAATAGATAACATAAAGACACCACCGGAACACCTTGAGAAGATGAGGGATTTTATGATGAGTGATAAACCTTTCAAAGAGAATACAAATAACCCTCTGATGGGGGAAGAGCCATTGCCGTTTAGATATAAAACGGTACAGGCTGCCATCGGAGCCTTACAACAAGAGCTGATATATTTTTTTGAAGCCTATGAAAAGAATCCGGCTCAAATTATCCGCAATCCTTTTTTTGGTGACCTGAACTTTGAGCAAAATGTTCAGTTGCTATACAAACATGCCTTGCATCATTTGAGGCAGTTTGGTGTGGAGCCCCTGACGGCTTAGAATTTTTCTTTTAATAACGAATCCGCTTTTTGCAAACCACCCAATATTGCTTCTTTCATCTTACCCACTTTTAGTTTTTCTTCAGTAAGATATTTAATACGCTGCTCCATATTATTGACAGCTGAGTCCATATCAAATTCAGTCATCCATTTATCCATAGCAAAGTCAGCATACTCCAGGTCTTTTACCAATCCTTGCAACTTTGCTAGATATGGTGTGGCGGCCTGTTTTGCTTTTGCGGGTAATTTACCAATGGAATCAATGACTGCTTGTACTTGTTTCTGTGTGTTGTGCAGTTTGCCAATTTTCGACATGCCAACGATATGGCCATCATCAATAGCTGCCATCAGGCTATCGGTAAGGGTTTTAGGCGCATCGGCGGAATGATTATGGCTGTCACTTTTTTTGTCTGAATTATTACAGGCAACAACAATGCAGGCAAGCAATCCAACTAGAGGCAATATGAATTTTTTCATGGGCAAAAATTGTATGATTGCAAAGATAAGCCGGATGTAAAATCATTTGTTGATGCTTTTTTAGTTTTTCAGGTAATTTCGTTAAAGGATTAATAATGCTATATGAACAAACTCGGCAACTATATTACCGGCAACTGGATTACTGGCGACGGAGAAGGGCAGTTATTGTACAATGCGGTAACCGGTGATGCAATCGGAGCAGCAACTTCAAAAGGACTTGACTTTAAGAGTATAACGGAGTATGCCCGTACAATTGGCAATCCGGCTTTACGAAAAATGACTTTTCATGCAAGAGGAAATATGCTGAAAGCACTGGCACTGCATCTTCGCAATCATTTGGATACTTTTTATAAAATTTCTTACCAAACCGGAGCCACTAAAGCAGATAGCTGGGTGGACATCGAAGGTGGAATAGGAAATCTTTTTGCGAATGCATCGCTTCGAAGAAAATTTCCCGATGAAGTTTTTTGTATAGATGGTGAAAGTCACAACTTAAGTACTAACAATACTTTTATGGGAACACATATTTTAGTTCCCAAAGAAGGGGTTGCTATTCATATCAATGCCTTCAACTTTCCGGTGTGGGGAATGCTGGAAAAAATTGCCGTGAACCTGTTGGCAGGAATGCCTTGTATTGTAAAACCGGCAACAGTAACTTCTTATTTAACAGAAGCAGTTGTAAAAGAAATTATTGCTTCCAATATTTTACCCGAAGGTGCTTTGCAATTAATCTGCGGCAGTGCCGGCGATTTATTAGACCATGTAACCTCGCAGGATGTAGTAACGTTTACTGGTTCTGCATCAACAGGATTAATGCTGAAATCAAACCCAATTATTTTAAGGGAGTCGGTTCCTTTTAATATGGAAGCTGATTCGCTGAACTGTATTGTAATGGGTGAGGATGTGGTACCCGGTTTGCCAGAATGGGATATTTTTATAAAAGAGATAAGAAAAGAAATGACATTGAAGGCCGGACAACGATGCACCGGTATCCGCAGAATATTTGTACCAGAAACTAAAATGGAAGATGTGTGGAAAGCAATTGCAACCTCCTTATCACAAACAGCAATCGGTAATCCTCTGAATTCAACAGTAAGAATGGGTTCATTGGCCGGACAAACACAACGGAACGAAGTAAAAGAACAGGTGCAGAAATTATTAGCTTCTTCGAAAATAGTATATGGCTCATTAGATAGTGTGGAAGTAATAGATGCGGATGCAACGAAAGGTGCATTTATGTCACCACTGTTACTGATGAATGATCATCCCTTTAATGCAAAAGAAGCACATGAAGTAGAGGCGTTCGGTCCGGTGAGTACAATTATGCCCTATAAAAATATGGATGAAGCTATCGCATTAAGTAAGTTGGGAAAAGGGAGTTTGGTTTCAACAATCGTTACAGCTGATTATAAACAGGCAAGACAATATGTAGTAGGTGCTGCCTCACATCACGGACGAATTTTAGTGTTGAATAACGAATGCGCCAAAGAAAGTACTGGGCATGGTTCGCCATTACCCTTATTAGTGCATGGTGGTCCCGGTCGGGCAGGTGGTGGAGAAGAGATGGGTGGATTGAGAGGTGTAAAACATTATTTGCAAAGAACTGCACTACAAGGTTCTCCGACAACCATTACAGCTATCACTAATGTTTACCAACCGAATGCAAAAGGAAAAGAACCCGGTAAGCATCCTTTCAAAAAATATTTTGAAGAATTGGTGATTGGTGATCAAATCGTTACAGAAAAAAGATTGATTACTTCGGATGATATTGACAAGTTTGCTGACCTTAGCGGCGACCATTTTTATGCTCATATCAAAACAACTGATTTTAACGGAACTATGTTTGAGCAACAAGTGGCGCATGGTTATTTTATTATGAGTATTGCTGCCGGACTTTTTGTTGATAGTTATGAAAAGAACCCTGTGTTATTAAATTATGGTATAGATGAATTACGTTTTACCAAACCAGTTTATCCCGGCGCAGAAGTTTATATTCGGTTTACTTGCAAAGAAAAACTACCGAATGATAAACGGGTGATTGAAAAACCGGAAGACTTTAAACGGGGGGATGATATTGATAAAGGCATAGTAAAATGGCTGGTAGAATTTTTGGATGAAACAAATGAAATAACTGGAGTGGCAACAATATTGACAATGGTGGCTAAAAAAAATCAGTAATGTTTACTGTTTCTGCTTTATATATTTATCCTGTAAAATCCCTTGGTGGATTCAGTGTTACTACTGCAGAGGTAACAACAAAGGGGTTTAAGCATGACCGGAGATGGATGCTGGTTGATACTGCAGGGAAATTTTTTACGCAACGGGAACTGCCTTCTATGGCGTTATTACAAACAGCTATTACTGAAGAAGGGCTATTCATATATCATAAAAAGGACCCGGATAAAAATATTACAATTCCTTTTCTTTCAGTACCTGCTGGAATTAAGCAAGTAAAAGTTTGGGATGATATATGTGATACCTGGAGTTATGATGCAACGATTAACGAATGGTTTAGCGAACAACTTGAAACAACTTGTGAGTTAGTGTATATGCCAGATACTACAAAGCGAATGGTAGATATGCAATATGCAAAAAATAGAGAAACCACTTCTTTTTCCGACGGCTATCCGTTTCTTATAATTGGTCAGTCATCATTGGATGAATTAAATAGCAAATTAGCAGTAACCTTAGCAATTGACCGGTTTCGTCCGAATATTGTTTTTACTGCTGGTAAGCCACACATAGAAGATACCTGGAAACAATTTTCTATTAACGGCATTGATTTTTTTGGAGTAAAAACCTGTGGCAGATGTGTGGTTACTACGATTGACCAGCAGACAACTATTGCCAGTAAAGAGCCTTTACGAACATTAGCTTCTTACAGAACTATTGATAATAAAATAAAATTTGGGATGAACCTGCTGCATAAAGGAGAAGGGACTGTAAGTGTGGGGCAGGAAATAATTGTTTATAATAGCTAGCGGGAGAAGAAACCAGTTTCAGCTTACTTCCCATCTTCTTTATAACTTTACTTTTTAATAACTATATGGAGCCATACGTAAAAAGGGAAACGAATAACGGTATTACTAGTATTGAATTCTTTCATCCACAAAGCAATTCTTTACCCGCCAAAATATTAGGTGACCTTGCAACAGCTATTAAACAAGCAGGAGAAGATCCGGGTACGATTGTTATAATCCTTTGTTCCGCAGGCTCAACATCTTTTTGTGCCGGTGCATCATTTGATGAATTAATAGCAATAAAAAATGAAGAGGAAGGATTAAAATTTTTTAGCGGCTTTGCCAATGTTATTAATGCTATGCGGCTTTGTCCCAAGTTTATTATTGGCAGGATACAGGGTAAATGTGTGGGCGGCGGTGTTGGTTTAGCAGCTTCAGTTGACTATGCTATTGCTACCGAGGGCGCAGAAATAAAATTGAGTGAACTGGCCATAGGTATCGGGCCATTTGTGGTAGGCCCAACAGTGGAGAGAAAAATTGGTACTTCTGCTTTTTCTCAACTATCCATTGATGCCACCATGTGGCGCAATGCTGATTGGGCAAAACGAAAAGGATTGTTTGCAGAACTGCACCCGACTGTTGAGGATATGGATGAATCCATTAAAAAATTGTCTAACACATTAATGCATTCCAGCCCGGAAGCAATGGTGGAGATGAAAAAAATATTCTGGAAAGGAACAGAACACTGGGATACTTTTTTAATCGAAAGAGCAGCCATCAGCGGAAGGCTGGTGCTTAGCGAGTTTACCAGAAATTCGATAGCAAAATTCAAAGCCAAATAGACATTTTTATTCCCCCATCAAAATACTGGCTTGTATGGAAGCTACCTTTTTATTGATGAGCCGGAAAACCAGTTCTTTATCCCACTTATCATCTTTTAC
>JANORJ010000253.1:0-1816 GCA_031415255.1 Chitinophagaceae bacterium
GCAATAAAAAAAACACAGGGAATATAGTGAAACGTACTGGATTCGAACCAGTGACCCCTACCATGTCAAGGTAATACTCTAACCAACTGAGCTAACGTTCCGGAGAAATAAAAATAGTTCTTTTCAACTTTCTTTTTCCACCCCAAGCAACTTTCCTACTTTTAAATTGTCATTTATAACAGATGCAGAAATATTTAGCCACCATACATTTTGACATGAGTGAGGAGTTTATGGATTTAGTTCCTCCACACCGCACTTATATCAACTTTCTTATCAATAAGGGAACAATTGACCATTATGCGGTTAGCATGGAAACACAGCGGTCGTGGATTACATTAAATGCGGAGACTAAAAAGGAAGTAGAAAAGATTCTGAAAAAATCACCCTTATTCAAATTCTGGACTTTTGAAATTGATGAGTTGTTTGTACTGGATGGTCAGCATTACAGACTGCCGGAAGTAAATCCTAATTAAAATATACAAATGAGGTTTAGTCAGTGGTTACTTCTTTTGAGTGCATGGGTAATTATTTAATAAACGCTGCAGTTTTATGAACTTTACACCAGTAGCCTACCTTGTCGCTTCCTTTTTATTTTTTATAGTTCTTATTTTTCTTGGTGGTATGATGATATTCAAATTAAAGCGCAGGCAAATAATTAGGTTGGGTCATGAAGCCACAGGCACCATACTGGAAATTAAAGAACACTGGGGCAGAAGCGGAAATAAATATTTCAAGCTACTTATACAATATCAAACCAGGGCGGGCCAAACTGTAATGTTTCGTCATACTACGATAAATAAACGGGAGACTTATCAAATAGGCGAAACTGTTTCTTTCTATTACAATCCTCGACATCCAGAGAAATATTTATTTAAAAATGACAAGCATGGTAAATCTGTGATGCGGTTTTTCTGTATAATGGCAAGTTTGTTTATAATACTGGCTGTATGTGCATTGTTTTTGTTGTCCTGATTCATGGAATTCAATCAAATTACAAAAGAGTATTTGACGGGCAGCAATATTACCGTTTGTCGAAGTAAATCCCCATTAAAGAAGAGAGGCTTACCCTTTTCCCTTCTTGCTACCTCCTAGTGGCCCATTTCGGTTTTTGTCTCATTATTTTTTTATAAACATCGCAACTTTCTGTATGTGCCCCGGGTAAATAGCCGGTACTCATTAAAAATTCATTTACGATTTCTCCTCCAGTAAAACGAAACGTTACTTTAAACAATTTCACCCATTCTTCTTTTGTTTTTGGATGATGTTTATCCAACCAGTTTTTGAAGGAACCTGATTCTTTCTGAATAACTTTAATCGTTTTTGCATTGTGAATAGCCGCTTCAATCTTTAACCGGTTACGAATGATACCCGCATCCAGCATCAGCTTTTCCTTTTTCTTATCACTGTATCGGGCTACTTTATCAATGTTAAAATCATCAAAGGCTTTGAAGAAGTTATCTTTCTTTTTCAAAATCGTTTCCCAACTCAACCCAGCTTGGTTTATTTCCAGTACTAATCTCGCAAAAAGCAGGTTGTCATCATCAATAGGAAAGCCATATTCTTTATCATGATAATCCCGGTGAACGGTGTCTTTTCCTTTGTTTTGAACAAAATCGCAATAAGTGATTGACATGGAAGTAATTTGGCCTGAAAATAGGCTAAAAATATTTGTCTGAAAACTGCTGCACCCCTATCTTTGCCGTCCCGAAAAAGCGATTGCTTCGCTTCACTCGCAAGGGAGTTTAGCTCAGCTGGTTCAGAGCATCTGCCTTACAAGCAGAGGGTCGGCGGTTCGAACCCGTCAACTCCCACTTTA